>WFQT01000231.1 GCA_015486895.1 Anaerolineae bacterium | reverse complement strand
GTTCCCGGGCGGCCGGGAACATGAAGAAGAGATTAGCTGCCGGGATGACGGTCATAGCCTCTTTTAAGGTTGTCCCCAGCCTGGCTGCCATCGTTTCCAAGCCCAGTCGCAGCATCTCTGGCTTTGACATGTCAATGCGAATGGCGTTGGCAGCTATTTCCTCGATTTGCGGCACCTTGGCGAAGTCCACGAACCCTAATTGGCCTTGCTCTTCAAAGGGCTTGAGGTCAACACCTAAAATTGACATGCTGGTGCGGGCAAATTCAGGGGAAGTGCTGGTGGCTACGTAGATAGATTTTTTACCTGAGCGGAGCCAGGCACTGAGCAAGTATTGGGCCATGAGCGGCTTACCAGAAGCCCCCGGCCCAGTGACAACAGTCAATGTTGGATACGGTAGTCCCTTCGGCAGGTGTCGATCGATTTCGGGAACGCCGATGGGTAAGTTCATCATGGTTTTTCTCCCCTTTTGTAATTGGAACAAGCGGGATGTCCGCTTGGCAACTTCTTTTTTCGTGGCGCTGAGGATATTTTGGTTGACACGGAAGGTCACTTGTTTTCCTTCCCACTTGCTCATGCCTTGTTCTACAGTCAAGAAGACTGTGTCTTCCTGCCGCCGGAAATCTAAGACGGTATCGGCTTGCTTCATGAGCCTGGTGTTTTCTTGCGGGAACATTTTCGTATTGACAGCTAACACAGTGAAATCTGTTTTACCGTCGTAGAAGAGATCATTCAGCGTAGCCAGCAATGTTTCTCGATCCTCAGTATTGGCTAAGAGCAGTGTAATAGAGGGGACAGCCACCATGACAGGGCCCGGCATGGTATCTATGGCTGTTTTCACGGTGGCCCTCAGGGTTTCTGGCTGGGCCAGGTCTCCTTCCCAGGTGTGGGCGTCTCTGCGGCCGGCGCTTTCGCCCGGGACATAGTCGATGAAATAGACGTGGCTTTGTTCCTCGATGCCGAAAGCTCGCAAGTTCATTTTAACACTGGGCAACGGCGCACTGGTCACCAGGTAGAGCAAAGTGCCACCCGTTTCTTCCAACCAGCGGCGGCCCAGAATTTGTCCGAATAATGGTTTCGCTGCGGCCATGGGGCCGATAAGCAATGTAGTACCTTGCAAAGGGAAGGCAGTAATGAACTCGTCAAACCTTTGCTTTTCCTCCTCCTTCATTTTCGTGTTCTCTCCTTTGAGGGCTGTAACAACAGTGTCACTGCCCCTAATGTAGTGTCTTTTTAGTTGGATGAGAATGTTATTGTAAAGGTTACCAAAAATCGGCGCTCCGGGGATATATGGTTTACGGTTTCTCTTGCAAAGTGGCTGTCAGGTGACTGGTGGCATGGATGTCGTTGCTTGAAAAGGGTGTGTCCTAACCGGCTTGGGGGAGGAGCGACGGTGTGTCGAGAAATCTTGAAATGCCTGCTTTGCCGCTCTTCTTCCTGGAGTGAAGATAGTTATGGAGGTCGCAGATCGTCCGGCAGGACGGCTGGACGATCCTTCAAGGGGATGTGGCATCTCTCTACAACCGCTGCGAGCTGCAGACGCAAGCCAATCTCCTTCTCCAGCCTCTGTACCGGCTGGAGCAGTTGCTGCGGAACCGCAGAACCGACAGGTAGCCATTTGCTGGAATCTGTATCAACTTGACAATAAATTCTCTCCTCTGGCATACTGTGATTGTCCCAAAGGTATTGGGAGCTAACGTGGGCTGAAAGGCCAGACTTCATTCAAGGAGAAGACCAATGGCAGAGATAACCGTCCAAGAAATGGCAAAAGACCTCTATCTTCTGAAAGTAGCAGATACCCACGTCCGATATTTCGAGGCAATCTGGGAGATACCGGAAGGAATCACCTACAACGCCTACCTTCTCAAAACTCACGAAGGCGCAGTCCTGTTCGACGGGTGGAAGAAGACTTACGAAAAAGAGTTCATTGAGACGCTATCCGGCCTGGTTCCCTTGGAGGAGATCAGGCACATAGTCATCCACCACATGGAACCGGATCACAGCGGCACCTTGCCAAAAATCCTGGAACTCAACGGGAACAAAGCCGTTGTCTGGGGGCATCCTTTCTCCAAGCGGCTAATCGAAGGGCTATACGGGATATCCCCAGAGTTCAAAGCCGTAAAAGATGGCAACACCCTGGAAATCGGCGGCAGAAAACTCGTCTTCGTCCAGGCGCCCTGGCTCCACTGGCCGGAAACGATGGTGACCTACATGCCCGCTGAGGGAGTCCTTCTGACAGGAGATATCTTCGGCGGCTACTCGATCCCCTATGGCACTTTTGACGACGAAGTGGATGTGGAAAGCTACCTGCCTTTCGCCAGGAAGTACACCGTCACCGTGATTGGGCATTACAAGGACAAGATCGCCAAGAATATTGAGAAGCTGGGGAAATTCGGCATCGAGCCAAAGATGATCCTGCCGGCCCACGGGCTCCTCTGGCAGATGGACCCTCAGCGGATTGTCCAGGCGTACCTGGATTGGGGGAAAGGCAAGCCACAAAAGGGTAAAGTCGTGGTCGTATACACCTCCATGTACCGGTTCGTGGAAAGAGCTATGAAAATAGCCGTGGAGGAGCTAAAAGCGCGGGGCTATATGCCGGTGATTCACAAGATCGTGGACGACTATCACTCCTCTCTGGCGGACATCCTGAGCGATGTGGTGGACAGCGAGGCCATTGTCTTCGGGGCGGAGACCTACGAGTCGGAAGTTTTCCCCTATGCCGAATTCATCCTGAACGAGATGGGCAAGAAGGTCGAGTACGAAAAGCCGCTGTTGCTGGTCGCCGTCTTCGGGTGGGCGGCTGCAGCAGGGAAGAAGCTGCGTTCCACTATTGAGGAGAGTTCCTTCAATCTGGTGGATGTGGTGGAGTTCAAAGGGATTGTCACACCCGAAAGCGATGCAAAGATCAAAAGCGGCATCAAAGAGCTAAATGCAGCAGTACGCTCATGAGCCAGGGGCGGTGGAGGCGATAGCCCTCCACCGCGCGAGAAAATATCAAGGAGGTGAGAGCGATGAAGCTGGGAGACGTGATTCAATCATCCGACTGGAAGAAAGAGAAGCATGTGCCGGTGATAGAATGCCCGGACGTGGTCAAGGCGGGCGAACTGTTCGAGGTGACCGTCAGCGTGGGGAAGGACATCCCCCACCCTAACACCACAGAGCATTTCATTGCCTGGATAGATGTGTATTTCAAGCCCGATGGAGACAAGTTCGTTTGCCAGGTAGGCCATTTCGACTTCCGGGCCCACGGCGAATCCACGAAAGGCCCGAACAAAGGCCCGGCCTATGCGCATCCGCGAGTGACGTTCTCCATGCAGGTGAATAAGCCTGGGACGCTGCTGGCCCTGTCGCTTTGCAACATCCATGGCCTGTGGGAGTACGAGAAAGAGATCAAAGTAGGCTGATGCAGCGTGTTGGGCGGGCTGGCAACAATCACGCTCAAAAATTAACCGCAGATTATGTAGGTTTTCGACCTTCTTGCTTACCATTTTGGT
>WFQT01000230.1 GCA_015486895.1 Anaerolineae bacterium | reverse complement strand
GGATTCATCATGAACATTGGGAAACAACGATATTTTACCACTCTTATTGTCCCTCTGACCAACTTTCATATTGATAATCAGTGGGAAGGGCTAAGGGGCGAGAGCATACTGATTTGATTGTAAAATAAGAGTGACAAAGATTGACGCAGGCTTAGCACATAGACTATCGGGGAACCTTTCGGTTGTACCTGTTCAGTTATTCGAGGCGACGGGGCTTGCTACCAACTGCGAGGATGTGCACCTGTCTTGAGCAGATGATAGGGGTGGATGATAAACAGATGCTGGCGACAGCTACCCTAGGAACGACTGGTAACTTGACAGGGTTTAGTAATCTCGCTATGATAATTTTGGAGTCTGGCGAAAATGATGTTTCAGGATCGCCCTGTTTATCTTTACCACAGATTAACACAGATTTTTTTCCTTTGTTTTTGACCCAAATCTGTGAAATTCTGTGTTTTTCTGTACTTGGAATAATAACGCCAGAGTCCAGGATAATTATCAAACTATTGAGGTAGCAACGCTAAGCCGGAGGAGTAACAATAAAAATATGAACCAATATATCATTGTCACTGATGCAGATTTCGAGGAAAAAGTCCTCCTCTCGCCTATCCCGGTGTTAGTGGACTTCTGGGCCGATTGGTGCCAGCCATGTAAGCAATTAGACCCCATTCTGGAGGATATTGCCAGCGAACACGCCGACCAGGTCATGCTGGCAAAGTTCAATGCCGATGAAAACCCTATGGTTATCGGCAGCTACGGCATCATGGGTTTGCCTACTGTGTTACTATTCAAAAACGGGCAGATCGTCGAGCGCATTACCGGCTTTAAGCCAAAACATCGTATTCTCCCCAAATTAACGGTACATTTTTAGAAGAGTCATCGTGGGTTTACGGCCTGCCTGTGCGGTGCACGCAGACAGGCAGGCCAGGCCACAGTGGGTGAAAATAAAGGGCGTAGGGGTACGGAAGACGGCAGGTAGGCTGCTCTGCCAGGTTGGAGAGAGATTATGCAAACATGTGCTAATCACATCCTCGACTGGGCCTGGGGCTACGTCGCAGCTAACCTGCCCTACGGTTACGGGTAGACGATGCAGCCCCAGGATTGGGGGCCGGGGGGACACTCCTTTGAAGCTCCCCATAAATGGTCGGCGACGTCGCAGTTGGTTTTCATATTACACGATCAGGTTAGCACCTCATGATGATGGTTTCCGTTGACGGCGATAGAGCTAAAGGCCAATAGTATGCCCCTTGGCGACTTAGTGTTGAAAAAGCGTACACGTCGCCTCCTCGTTTTTCGGGACGATATACCACTGGCAGCGAAAATGCTATTTCTACCAGCCGGTGGCTATTCTCTGACTGGCAATCGCCCAAAAGGGTGAAGCAGAAACTGACCCTTCCGGCCATTATCCTGAAAAATTACGCCGTAAGGGTGATTGACAAACCCCTCCCTATCCACTAAGGTAATACATGATAGGTTAGCAGTATACCGTCTGGCTAACTTGAGTCGAAGGATGATGTCAATAATAGGAGGTTAAACGACATGAAGAAGCGGGTTTCTTTGTTAACGGTTTTAAGTGTGTTGGTCATCATTTCCATGATGACCGTGGGGCTTGTAGCTGCGGCGCCCAACCCGGGCAACGGCAGCACCGATATCCGAGTGATGAATACCAACACGAATCTCAGTGCCAGTGCAGCTCAGGTCATCGTAGATTACTACAATACGTCGGGCACTGTGGAACGATCCGTACACTACAATGTTCCTTCTTTAGGTTCCCATGACTTCTTGGCCAGTGCTTCCGGCTTAGGTGATGGCTTCAATGGAGCAGCGGTAATCTCCTCAGATCAACAGTTGGCATCCGTCGCCTATATTCACTGGACCGGGGGACAGTCTCACGATGGGACAACAGCAGCGGCATACAACGGCTTCTCCACCGGCGCGACCACTATGTACTGTGCCTCTCTGGCAGCGCGACCCGCCCAGTCCAGTAAGATCGCTATCCAGAACGCTGACACTGGTTCTGCGTCAGTAAAGGTGCACTTCTACGATCGCTCTGGCAACGAGTGGACCGGCGGGCCGATTAATAAAACCATTCCGCAGGGTGCCAGCAAGGTGGTTGACTTGAGCACTCTCAACCTGCCCACTACGACGCCGCCAGGCGATGGCTGGTTAGGTAGTGTGAAGGTTGAATCTACTAACAGCAAGAAGATTGCAGCCGTAGTAACCTTATTCTGGAATGATTTCTCCAGTGCCTATAACTGCGTTCCGTCAGGGACAACTACTTTGAACTTCCCAGATGTGAAGCGACGCTATATCCATAACACTTGGGCACAGTATGGCGGTAACATCGTCCAGAATCTCTCTACCAGCCCTGCCCACATTCATGCTCATTGGGTAAATCGCAGCGGCACGGAGCTGTACAGCTTTGATGACACCATTCCGGCCATGTCCAGCCATGGATATAACACCCGGTGGGACGCCAATACCCCTAACCCGAGCGCTTTATTCACTGCTTTAGGAGACGATGCTCAGATCGGCTTGAAGATTACCTCTGACCAGCCGTTGGCCGGCGTGTACAATAGCTTGACTGTCAGCGGCAGTAACAAGAGGGCCAGCAGCTACATTGCCGAAGGTGCCGGCAGCACACATCTCTTCTTCCCGGCTGCTTACCGGCTGAAAGCCGGCAGTGCTTTCACTAAGTTCAGCGCTTTGTTAGTGTATAACCCTGGCACAACGGCAGCAACGGTGACTCTACACTGGTATGATCAGAGTGGCACCGAGAAGTACAGTTTCTCCGATACCATTCCGGGCGGCTCCAGCCACGGTTACAATACTCGATATGGCGCTAATGTACCTAACCCGACCGCTCTGTACAATGCTCTTGGAGACAACTTCAAGGGTGCTGTGTATGTGTCGTCTACCGCGCTGGTGGTTGGCCTGAGCAACACCAATTACGCCGACCAGCAAGCGACATACAACGCTTTTGGTCAATAATAATAAACTGGAGTCTGGAAGAAATCTATTTTGTGGTTCGATAAGGCGATTCTAATCACAGGTTTCACACATTTTCGGTTGGATTTTCCTATAAAACTTGTGTTAAACTGTGGTTAAAGCCGGCAACGCCACTGTCCAGATCATAAGTGGGCAATAGGCGTAGAGCATTGTTAGGGAAAGCGTCTCTGGGCTGCCGGGGACGCTTTCCTGGTAAAATTGGCGTTTGTACCCGTCAACAGTGGTGACTTTTCTCGCTCTCTTTACGTCACCAGCGGTAGAAAGATAAATCTGCCATCTATCCTATAGACAGTGAGTGGCTATGCGGGTAAAATTTGGGGTTGAAGGATGAAACGGTGCCAAGGATGAAATTGCGGCGGCTGTTAGTGGGCAGTTTGATCGCTATTATTTTAGCGCTGACGTTGGGCGGCCAGCAAGTATTGGCCGGGGAACCCTCGCCGGCGCAAAATGCTATCCAGTACTTCCAGCTTCAGATCTTCCTGCCAGTTGTAGCCAGTCAGGCTTCTTTTGTGCCCCCCATTGGTGACTACGGCCCTTTGGAAGGGAATGACGCTTTTTACTACACAGTTCAGCCTGGGGATACCCTGCTATCAGTGGCATTAGAATTTGGTCGTGACTTATCCCTGATGCCATGTGCAACTTCTCCCTTGCGGCCAGAGCCAATTACCTTGCAACCAGGGGAAGTGCTACGTATTCCGCCGGCAATGGCCCTTTGCCACCGGGCACAAGCGGGGGAAATGGTGGCCACAGTGGCTGCGCGTTACCATATATCTTCCACTGCTGTCCTCTCGGAGGAATGGAATGGCTTGACGGCCGTCGATCAGCTTTTACAGCCCGGTCGGTGGGTGCTGATCGAAGAACCATCTGCAGGCGTGACAATAGCATCCATTGCCCACCGGCCGACGCCAACGCCAACTACAGTGCCCTGGCCTTACGGAAGTGGTCACTTTGTTTGGCCGCTCAAAGGCACGATCACGCAGAGGTGGAGCTTACATCACCGGGCGATTGATATAGCCGCTCCCTGGGGTAGCCCGATCGTTGCCGCGGATAACGGCAAAGTTATTCGTGCCGGATGGAATACCCAGGGATATGGCTGGCTTGTCATCATCGATCACGGGAACGATTACTTAACCCTCTATGCCCATTTGAGCAGTATTGAAGTTCCCCTCGGTGCTATTGTTCGCCGTGGGCAGATTATTGGCTTGGAAGGAAGTACAGGAAACTCTACCGGGCCTCACCTACACTTCGAAATCCGCGACTTTGGCCGCCTCATTGATCCTTTAACTCTGCTCCCGGCAAAGCAATAAACTTACTCCTTTTAGTCGCTGCTAATATTGCTAAGCTTGCTTCCGCAAGCGCTGTTTGCTTTTTTCTGTGTTCCCACTGTTTTACACGAGTCTTTTTCCCTCTCTTTCGCCTCTCGCGTTTCCACACTCTCTGTTTTCGGGGTAGTCTTACCCTCAAATGTAAGCTTTACTCTTCGTTACTTTGCCGTTAATGCATAATTTACAGTATAATTGTGGCACTGAGGTGCCAGCATTGGTCAGCATTGATCGGTAAGATAAGATGGAGAATATCATGGCGCAAGTTGTCATATTGGCAGAAAAATCCGGCGCAATCACAATATGGTGGGTCGTTGTAGGCATCCTGTTGGTCTTATTTCTCATCTGGCTTCTCTTCCGTCTCGACATTACCGAAGAAAAGCAACCTGAATCGACAAGTCAGACACTATCGGTGGCAACAAAACCGACATCTTCGACAGAGGCTGAAGTCGCGCCGGCGGAACTGGAGCCATCATTAACAACGCCGGTAGCCACAGAATCGGTGAAGCCGGATGACTTGAAACGTATTGAGGGCATTGGCCCCAAGATTTCCGCTATTCTGCAAAAAGCAGGCATTACCTCCTTTGCCATGTTAGCAGACACCCCGCCTGACCGTCTGCGCGAGATTTTGGACGAAGCCGGGATTCGTCGTATCAGTGATCCAACGACCTGGCCGGAACAGGCAGTTTTAGCGGCAGCCGGCCGCTGGGATGAATTAAAGGCTTTGCAGGGTCATCTCACAGGGGGGCGCCGGGAGAAATAATCACTCTGAGTTCATTTGTGGGTCTAAGAAGCGGGATAAATGCCTGGCATTGCTGCTGGTGATACCAGGCATATTTTTGTTGGGCATGGGCCCTGGCGACCAAGAGAACTTTTATTGTTAGTACCTTGCCAGTGAAATTTTTGTACACGGTGCAAGAAAATGGACCATAGGTTACACAGATTGTACGGATAGAAAAAGAAAAATCAGTGCAATCTGTGTGGATTTGTGTTTGGCTTTTTTGACTTTGACTCGGTCAGATTAGGAAGGGTTACATCAATTATGACGAGAACATTACTTGTAGGCTGGGATGGCGCAACGTGGGACGTTCTTTTGCCTCTCTTAGCGGCTGGTGGCCTACCGCACTTAGCTGCTTTGCAACGGAGCGGTTCCTATAGTAAGCTGCGCTCCACCATGCCTCCCCTAAGCCCTCCCGCCTGGACCAGCTTCATGACCGGCTGTAACCCTGGCAAAACAAATGTTTTCGATTTTGTTGGCCGCGATGATGGAGACGGCTTCCGCGTCACGAACGGCAGTCGCGTAGGCGCACCGACATTGTGGCGGTTGCTCAGCCGGGCCGGAAAGAAAGTCGTCATTATCAATGTCCCCATGACCTATCCGCCAGAGTTGCTGAACGGTGTTATCGTGGCCGGGATGGATGCACCTTTCAAAGACCGGCCGGCCGCTTCCCCGCCAATCATCAACCAGCGTATCTTGGAGCGTTTTGGCCATTACCGGGTAGCCGTTCCCATGCGACCCCATTTCCCCTGGCAGACCAATCAATTTCAACGCCACTATCTGCAATCCCTCCAGACCATGACGGCGGAGCGGGTAGAGGTAGCCCGCTGGCTATGGCGAGAGGTGCAGCCGGATTTCATGATGGTGGTTCTTGTTGCCACTGACCGGTTACAGCACGTTTTTGGACACCAGTTGGCTGACTTCCGCTCTGGGAAGGACCCCAAGGCATTAGTAACGACCGCTATCGGCCAGATATACCAAAGCGTAGATCAAGCATTAGGTACTCTCTGGGAGGAAGCAGGCGACGCTAATGTGCTCCTCATGTCTGATCACGGCTTCCAACCGTACAGTGAAGTATTCAGCTTGAACAGTTGGTTAGCCGAGAATGGCTACTTGGCCATTGACTGGAGCGAAACCCGTAAACTGCCGGGGGAGAGATACTACCGGGCAATCTTGCGGCGCTTAGGCAGGGGGGAACAACACGGAGACCTCTTAAAAAGAGCGCCTTTCTTCCAAGCTATTGATTGGCAACACACCAAAGCTTTCAGCTTCGGTGCCTTCGGTTCTCTCTTCATTAATGTATCCGGTAGAGACCGCTTCGGCATTGTACCACCCGGCCGGGCATACGATGCCCTTTGCAATGAGCTGAGCGAGAGATTGCTGTCGTTACGTCATCCTCGCCGGGGAACGCTGTTAGTGCGCCAAGTGCAGCGCGGTGATGCCATCTATCATGGACCGTATGCAGGCAGAGGGCCAGATCTATTGTTAGAAACGGCACCGGGCATATTCATTCGCAACAGCCTGGACCAACCCCAGCGTGAACTACTGACTCCGGCCTCAATTTACCCGGGCCGGGCGCTGCCCCACACTGGCATGCACCACCCAGATGGCATCTTCTTAGCCGCAGGACCGGATATCCTTGCCCGTGGAGATCAACTCACGGTACACATTACGGACATCGCACCGACTGTGTTAGCCCTGCACAGTGTACCTATCCCCGCCAATATGGACGGCCGGCCGTTACAATCCTGGCTGTCCCCTCGTGTCACACCCAGCTTCGCTGACGGTGGCAACCAGCAGCTTGACAATGAGGGTCAGGATTATTCTGCCGAGGAAGCAGCAGCCGTAGAGAAAAGGTTAGCCAGCTTAGGGTATCTATGAGTAAGGATGTGTTCGCCTTAGCTAATATCCAACGCGCCCTGAAAAACGCCTTGGCCTTGAGCTTCACCAGTGCCGGACAAATGCTTCTCGGTTTCCTGTTGCAAGTCTACATTGCTCGTAAACTCGGCGCGACCGGCTTGGGCAAATACGCCGTCATGATGGCCAATTTAGCCATCTTTCAGGTCATTGCCAGCGTTGGGCTTGACCGTCTTTTAGTGCGGGAAATATCCCGACACCGGGATAAAGTGGCGACCTACTGGCTGACAGCTTTTCTCATCCAACTCTTAGCCGGCCTATTAAGCTGGGGACTCTTAATAGGCGTTTCCTCTCTGATAGGGCAACCGCCGGATACTTTGCGCATGCTGGTCATCGCTGGCGGCAGTTTGATTCCTTTCACCGTCATTAACAGCAGCCAAATGGCACTGCAAGGGATCGAGCAGATGGAGTGGCAAGCCATAGGCCAGACATTGGTCTATACGATCTATTTAGTTATGGCTTTCCTCCTATTGCAGATGGGGCACACGGCAGTCAGCCTGGCTACAGTCATTGTCATCGGGCAAAGTGGAGGCGCTTTATTCTTCTTGTTGGTAGCCGGGCACTTGAAGTGGCTTCATCGGGCGCATCTGAACGTAGCTTTGGGACGTTCACTGCTGCGGCAAGCACCTTACTTCTTCCTCATGAACCTGTCGGTCATCAGCTTCAACAGGATGGATGTGCTTTTCATCTCGCACTTTGTAGGGGAAGCGGCGGCTGGGATTTATAACGCTGCAAAATTACTCTTGCAGGTGTGTAACCTGCTGGCCGCTAGTTACGTAGATGCTCTCTATCCGTCATTGGCGCGCCTTTACCATGAAAGAAAGGAGCGCCTACTACCCGTTGCCCAGGCAGCATTCCGCTACGCATACTTTCTCTTTGCGCCTGTAGCACTGTTAATTGCCTTTTCGGCAACCCCTATTATCAATATACTTTACCGCCGACCTGATTATGTTCCCTCGGCTGCAATATTACGCCTACTCATTTGGCAAACACTTTTCTTTGTTAGCAATGCATTGCTTTCACGTCTCTTATTGGCTATGAACCGGCAAGACATCTCTTTTTGGGTGGCGTTCATACGTCTTTTGGCTGCTTTAGTGTATTACAGCGTTGCCGTGCGCCTTTGGGGAGCCATGGGCATTGCTGCCGCTCTCCTGTTGGCTTCTTTAACGAGCTTCAGCATGAACAGCTATCATGTTTATCGCCTGTTAGGGCACGTATTGCAAGTGCGACGCTGGGGGCGCATCTCAGTGGCAGTACTATTGATGACTTGGCCCTATTGGCTGAAATTGCAACCATTTTGGCTGGCGGCCGGCTTAGGGTTACTCACTTATGCTGTAGCTTTGCCGCTTAGCAGGGCTGTTTTGCCGGAGGACTGGTTGCTTTTGCGCCAGTTGCTGCGCTGGCCGAAACATGTCGAGACGTAATAGGTAGCCTGCACTATAGAACGGGGGTAATTGGTATCTGCTTTGAATGGCAGGCTGGAAAGCCTGCTCTACATTTTCACCCTTCTTGGTGTGGGCGGGCCAGCAAGAGGGTCTTAATTTAGGTCCCGCGGATTAGGCAGCAATGTGTCCGGCGAGGGCATAATGCTGCTGCGCCGAGGCACCCGGCGAATGGCAGGTTTAGATATCCAATATGCGGCGAGTCGGGTGAGAGATAATTTTTATCATGTTTATCATACAAATTTGACATTGTTGGCCAGGGGTGGTTATAATGCCCCCTGAATTGGGAAGGCCGGGTCGTTAGAACTGGTAGTGCTATAAGGGTGCCTAACGACCTTGACGGCCGGTTGGAAAGATCTCGCTGCCATTATTCGTGCGGCGGTCATTCAGCCCGTGTTGCGACGAGAGTTTTGTTACCTGCTGGACAATGGCGTTTTTGGTTATAGGTTAACACGGATTTTCACGGAATTTTAGTATCATCTCGATGTTTAGGGGTATTCCCTTGTCATCCGAACAAATTCGGGGCTCAGGGCGTGCCGCCAAACGTCCCCATAGGGGGACAAATCTGCTCGGCGTAGGCCGTTTTTCTCCTCCGATGTTGGAGGGAGCTGTCCATAGGCCCCAAAGCTCCGAATTCTACGAATTATCTCCTTGGGGGTTATCGGCGGGTAAGAAAACGGCATCTCCCCGGGTCGTTGAGAAGATGCGAACTTCGGGGGCAAATTAAACCGAAAATCTGTGTAATCAGTGCAATCTGTGTAATCTGTGGTTAGAATTGCTTTGTTAAACCACAAAATGGATTTCCGCCAGACTCCAGTTACCTATTTAGAATCAGGGAGTAGCCATGAGGATTGCTTTTGTTGGCCCGCAGTGGAACCAG
>WFQT01000229.1 GCA_015486895.1 Anaerolineae bacterium | reverse complement strand
TTGGGAGAGGGAGGGAATGTCGAACGTAGTGAGACAGGAAAAGAGAGGGCTAAATGCGCAATTGCCATGAGCGGTTGCACACTGCATGACGATGAAAATGATTTCCGTGCTTTTCTGAGCTTTTCTGTGGCCATTTTCGGAGCAGACACTGAAATTTCCTTTTCTTCTCAGGTACGTTAAAATAAGTAGCTGGACTCTGGCGTTTTTACTTTAGCCACAGAAAAACATAGAATTGCACAGATTTGGGTCGAAAAGTAAGGGGAAATCCGTGTTAATCCGTGCAATCGGTGGCAAAGACAGCCTGATCGAGACTAAAACATCATTTTCGCCAGAATCCAGTAAGTAGTATTAGGGATAAGCAAGAGGGAGTAAATATCAAGTTCCCCAGAGGTTAAACATGGGAAATCAACTGAGAAAATCTGCATTCGAGGCACAAAATAACTTTCAGAGTCAACGTGGCCGTGTACTTTTCGAGAAAATAATTGGCTTTCTGACAGGTAAACCGACACAGTTGTTAGCTTACGGTGAAGTGATAAAAATGTTCGGTACCTATCAAGAGCGTCCCGAGCGGGAACCACGGATGGTCCCTTTAGATCATATCGTGGGCAGTGTAGGGCGTTATCAGGATTTTACGCGCTCCTTTCTGCCATTGGAGAGTGTTGATCAAAACCGCTGGACCCGCGTCAACCGCGCTTTATATGAATCAGCAGGGTGGCCACCTATTGAGGTATACAAGTTAGGGGATATCTATTTCGTCAAGGACGGTAACCACCGAGTCTCTGTTGCCAGATCGTTGGGCTTTAAGGAAATAGATGCTTATGTTATCGATGTGCCGGTGCCGGTAGACTTAAAGCCCGATATCACGCCGCGAGAACTGTTCCTGAAGGCAGGAGAGACGCGCTTTCTGAATAAGTCCAACATTAAGATGTTGCGACCGGAGGCGGATATACAGGTTACAGAGCCGGGGCGCTATCACCAACTCTTGGAACATATTAGTGTTCACCGTTACTATTTGGGCCAACAGGCGCAACGGGAGATACCTTATGCTGAGGCGGTTACCAGTTGGTATGACAACGTTTATCGGCCGGTGGTGGAGGAAATCAGGCATAGTGGTATCCTGCAGCATTTCGCCAATCGCACCGAAGCTGATCTGTACCTCTGGATCAACAATCACCGGGAACAATTGCGACGACAATATCATCTTTCCTATATTCCCCCACGTGAAGCGGTTGCTCTATTTACACACCCCCGAGACGCGGAGAAAGTCATTGACCAGTTACGCCATCAGGACCAAGGAGAAAGTGCGCCGGCTGACGGGGCTGAGAAAACACAATAGTTCGGACATAGCGGAGAAGGGGCTGGGGGTAGTTTTGAGCTAATGCCCCCCTTAGTTTTGGGCGAGTAGTGGTCTAGAGAATGAGAGTTAGCTTTGTATTCATGCTAATAACGCTCGTTCATCCGTCTTTTACACTTTCCCATCTCTGTTTGGCAGCGGCCACGAAGAGTTTGGCCGTGTAGCTATCTATATTGCAAAGGCGCACCTCCTGCAAGCTCCCTTTTTTCGATTCTAAATAGCGGACTACTTCATCCAAGATGAGGAACGCAGCACGCTCTTTGGGAAAGCCGAAAATGCCGGACGAGATAGCCGGCAGGGATACGGTATGCAGGTCACGGGCGTCAGCTAACTGCAAAGCGCTACGCACGGCCTGCCGTAGCTTGGCGTCCTCGTCGCCGCTGCCGTAAACCGGTCCCACAGTGTGGATGACATAGTGGCTTGGCAGTGCCCCCGCGTTGGTGATTGTTGCTTCTCCGACGGCTAAAGGTCCATGTTCTCGCACCCAGGCGTCGCTTTCTTGTTGGATTGAATAGCCACCACGACGAACAATGGCCCCGGCAACGCCTCCGCCGTGGCGCAGGTGACCATTGGCAGCATTAACGATGGCATCCACACTCTCCGCTGTGATGTCACCTTGCACGATAACTACTTCTTGTCCATTAGATAGCTGGTGACGATACAATTCGTGGTTCATGGAATCTCCCCTTTGCTTCTCTTAACGGCGTTGGCCTTAGTTTTCTTGTCGCTCCGTGTTGGCATCCTGGTTGTCGTGCTTGAAGCTGACGAATTGGTACCCGACCCCTCTTTCGGTTAAGATGTAACGCGGGTGTTCCAGGTTTGGCTCAATTTTCTTGCGTAGGTAATTTATGTAGAGCCGGAGCAGGTGACTTTCATCGCGATATTCCGGGCCCCAAACCCGGCTCAGTATCTGTTCGTGGCTTAAAATCCAACCGGCATTTTGCACCAGATGGTAGAGCAGCCGGTGCTCGGTGGGGCGTAGCTTTATCCGTTTGCCATCGACAATGACTTCATGGCGCGGGAAGTCGATTTGCAGGTAGTCATCGACTTTTACAGCTCTGTTCTCACTGATGGTGCGGCTTAGCTCTACCCGGCGTAATACCGCCCGGATGCGGCTGGCCAGTTCCCGGGGGCTGAACGGTTTGGTAATATAATCGTCCGCTCCCAAGTCTAAACCTAATATACGGTCGATTTCTTCGCTTTTCACTGTTAGTAAAATAACCGGCACGTTGGAAAATTTTCGTAATTGTTCTAGTGCCTCGAAACCATCCATGACTGGCATAGCGACGTCCATAACAACGAGGTCTGGCAACTCAGTTCGTACTTTGTCTATTGCCTCCTGCCCGTTTCCAGCCTCAACGACTCGAAAGCCTTCCACTTCTAAGTTCATGCGCACGAATGTACGCATCCTTTTTTCGTCATCCACCATGAGTATCAGCCGGTTACGAAATTTGTTTTTGTCCATGATCACTCCTTTGAAGATAGAATGAAACGCTATAATTTGATGTCAGGCCGCGGCGTTTTTTGCTCACCGATAGCACGGAAAACACGGATTGGCTATAAGCTTATAAACATTGGCGCCGGGTGTCTCCTATACCCTAATTTAGGCTCTTAAAACGCATAACCGGCAATTTGACTTTTACCGGATACTCTGAAAATAGAACGCTGATTAACGCTGATACACGCTGATCTTAATTTTCATTCGCTGTGGTGTGCCATAGGCTCATGATAACTCCCTTGAAAATAGCCCCTCGCCCCCCAATTCTGGTGGTGTGTTGCTCCCCCCAAGGTTGGGGGATAGGGGGCGTTTTCACTCGCTGTTCTGTGCCGTCGGCTCGTGATGACTCTGTGTTGCTAACGGTAGGGTGAAGAAGAATGTGCTTCCCTCACCCGGCTTACTATGTACCCAAATGCGGCCGCCCTGGGCTTCTACTAGTGCCTGGCTTAAGTACAGGCCTAGGCCGGTGCCTGGTGTCTTTCGTCGCGATGAAGAATCTACTCGGTAAAAACGACGGAATAGCATCCCTTGTTCTGACTCTGGGATTCCGATCCCTTGGTCGGCCACGTAGATAGTGAGATTGTAGTTGCTGGCCCAGCCGCCGACCCGGATGGTACCCCCGCCGGGGGAATATTTGATAGCATTGTTTAACAGGTTGCTCATGATTTGATACACCCGCCGTTCATCAGCCCATGCGGCTGGCATTTGGGGTGGAAAATCGAGTACAAATTCGTGTGCTTCTGTCTGGGTCCGGAAGGCTTCCACCACACGTTTGGCCAGGGCAATGACGTCAACTTTCTCTAAATCCAGTCGCAATCCTCCGGCTTGAATGCGAGAAGCGTCTAACAAGTCATCGATCATATGTGTCAGACGATCTGCTTCTTCCTCAATGATAGCCATTCCTTCACGGATTGTATCCGTGTCCCAGGTGACATCCTCCCGGCGCAAAGTGTCGGCATAACCTTTGATGAGAGCTACTGGCGTTTTCAGTTCATGGGAGATCACGGAAATGAATGTAGATTGCATTTCTTCCGCTTCCCGGAAGCGCGTAATGTCATTAGCATCCAGTAAAATATTCAGCAGATTGCCTTGCTCGTCGAAAAGGGGGGTGAACGTGATCACTACAGTTCTCCGAGGTTGGCTAGAAAGAACGATGGTTCCTTCCACTTGTTGGCTCTTTTGCAGGGTGGGGGGAGGATTGCGATCGCTGCAAAAGTCATGTCCCCGGGGAGATTGCAGGTGAAGGACGGCACCACAATGGTGTCCTTTCGCTTCCTCTGGCGTCCAGCCGGTAATGATGGATAGCGCCCGGTTCATGCGTACCACTTTCCACCCTGGGTCTAAGATCATAATGCCGTCGGTGATGTTGTTAATGATACCTTCTAACTGTACATTATCACGCGTTAGAGCTTGGTAGAGACGGGCATTGCGGACGGCGATGGCTGCTTGGTCGGCAAAACTGGCGATGAGCTGGACGGTGTTAGCTTGAAAATGAAGGCCACGCCCCCGGAGCACGTAGATGACGCCTAGCAACTCTTTTTCGCTGATAAGTGGCACAGCAACGACTTGTTGGAGTGGAAGGCCTGTAGCACTGGCTACTTCGCTTAGTTTTTCTTCTAAACCTGGTGGCGCTAATTGCTCGCTGTCGGAACGGGTCGGCCACAGCTCTAAGAGGGGCTGAAAGTGCGGCAATAGCTCGTCGGAGACGCCATAGCGAGCCTTTATGTGAAGCTGGCCGTCTGTTTCCACTAAGGCCAGCAAGCCGATGTGCCCTTCTGTCAGATCTACCGCACTACGCAAAATGATATCTAGGACTGCGGAGAGCTCTAAGTTGGAAGTCAATAACCGGCTGATTTTCAGGAGATATTCCCGTTGTCGCAGTTGAATTTGCCGGAAATCTAAAAGCTCGTACAACGCTCCTCCTGTTGGCGATCCTGTCGCCGGAAATGATGTCGTGTTTTGGGGTTTTCTCAATAGGCCTGAGTTATGGCGGTTGGCACCTGCTGGCTAACAGCCGTTGGCCCTGATGCCTCTATCCCCAACCAATGTTCCCTCCCGGGCAAGAGGAGAAGACACTGCTTTGCATTATAGCATATTCTGGGTAAAGAGACGATGGCAGTGAAGAGAGCATCACGAGTCTGGGACATCCTCTCTGTGTCATGGCAAGTCAATTTCCCTTTAGGCCCACCTGTATATCATAGCCTGGATGAGCCAGAACCAAAAAAGTCACTCACTGATTTTTAGTTTATCTAATCCGTGTAATCTATGGTTCATTTTCTGGCACTTTAGACAAGAATTCCACTGGTATACTAAAGGTGTTACGCCTGTCAATGGTTCATTTGCCGGTCTAATAAGTCATTATCCCGGAATACGGGCTGTGGGCATGGTGACACGCCCTGAAGCGCACTTGACTTTTCTTCTATTCCGCATATACTGCAAATTGGTAGCGGGGCGTAGCGCAGTCCGGTAGCGCACAGCGTTTGGGACGCTGGGGTCGGAGGTTCAAATCCTCTCGCCCCGACCAGGATGCGGGCGTAGCTCAATGG
>WFQT01000228.1 GCA_015486895.1 Anaerolineae bacterium | reverse complement strand
GAACAAACTCTTTTGGGGATTACGGCGTCCAAGCATATCTATCTCCTATAATTATGGTATTTGCAGTGATATTGCATAGTCTACCACAAATCGCAATCCCGCGCGAATTCTGCATGACTTCCGTGTAGACTTTTTCAGCGCTCTCCTAGGCAGATGGTGTTCCTGAAACATAATCGTCGTTTTGTGGTCTTGACAATGGGGTCAAGCTTAATAAGTTGGCTTAATTTTACCATAAGCGCCAGTGCTCGCCTTGTTCCAACATCATTTTGGTGAAACTAAAGCACACTGATCCTTTTGGAGCTAAGAACATATATGAAACGAGATGCTTCTTTTATCCCTGATAAAAGTACTATTTTCATTGGACTTGGGATTTTTTCTGCAACATAATAAAGGAATACAATCACAAGAAGAATATAATATTGCCATGTCAGTCTACAAAGATAACGACTTGTAACCTCTAATAACTCTGCTGCTCGCTTTGCACCGCCAGCGGCAGTTTTGTTACTCCCGTACATCCTATAACCGGCTATTATGTGGTCTATGGGGAGTATGTTGAATTTGTGTGATGCTCTAATGAAAAAATCCCAATCAAAAGCATAGGACAGAGAAGTATCTATTCCTACAGTTCGAAAAACGCGAACTTTGAAGAATGTTGATGGTTGTAAAATAGTGTCTCTGTATCGGAGGTGCTTATAACACTGATCTTTTCTCTGCGTGGCGATTACCTGAATCCACTGGCTCTCCTCATTAATAATGAGTCCACCACCTGTAATAATATCAGCTTGCGGGTATTTGCAGGACAGCTCTACTATTCTTGCTATAGCACATCTATCTATATATACATCATCTGAGTTCAACCATGCCAATAGTTCCCCTGTCGAGTGTCGAAAACCTTTGTTAATCGCATCCGCCTGTCCCTGATCCGGCTCGCTCACCCAATACGTCAGCCACGGCTCATACTTGCGGATGATGTCCACACTGCCGTCGGTGCTGCCACCATCAATGATGATGTACTCTAAATCTGGATACCCTTGGAGAAGAACGGAGCGGATCGTTTCCTCAATAAACTCCCCCTGGTTGTAGGATGGCGTGACAATGCTCACCCGGGGCCAGGGGCGGCCGTCAGGCATGGAGTCCGGCAGTTGTGGGCTTTCTTCCGTCCACGGCCAGCCGATTTTGTCCGGCGGCGGAGGTGAGAGTTCATTCAGGGTTGGGCAACGCATGTTGTATTCCACTTTCAAAGCGCAAAAGAGCCAACGCTAACTATGATCTGAGATCTAAGGAATCGCTTAACTACAGTCCACCAATTATAATCCTTGCTGTTGCGAAGATCTGCGCGTCCTATGTCTACCTCTGGCACTCTACGTCTGACCCAATACAAAGTCTGTTGCAGGGCACGTACGTACGGGACGTAGATACGACGACGTAATGTAAATGGGACTTTTTTGTAACCGGATAAACCTGTATCATACATCCACCAATTTACCGCTTTCAGGTGGTGAAAGTGGAAAAAAATCAAACGGTCCCCATCCACCGTTATGGTACCATCTTGAAATTGGATATCGTAATTCATCCAGTTCCACGGCGCCAAACCTCCACCCTTATGTTGGAGTACCACGACTTCCCGAAAGCGATCAGGCCAGTCGTCTAGGTATTTCTGATCCGCGAACAGCCCCTCCTCTGCTCGATCATAACACCATTCGATGCAGCGCTCTCTCCACCATTGGAGACACTGTCTACCGTGCATATCGTTTCTAAAACTCGCGAAACCAACGTTGTAAATGCCAAATTTCTCTTCGTCATGACGAACGTGCTCTGGAAATCGATGTTCGACGATAAGGACCGAGCGCTTTGCTAACTCCTCATAGATAGGCGTTGGATCAGAATAGAAAAACAAGTCTGCATCCAAATAGGTGATCAAATCAGCTTCTGGGAACTTGTTCAATATGTACAGAGATAAGGAAGGTGTACAGGTGAAGTAGTATTCCACACGACTTCGATTCTGCTTAGCTGCTAATAGAGCATTATCGCCATGCTCAAATTCCCGAAGGGAAATAGGTTTTAAGTTCGGTAAGTTGATTTTTGACAGAACATTGTAAGTAAAATCATCGAAACAGAGCACCCATAACACAAATGGTTCAGCATGGTTCGATAGAGAGCGAAAAAGCGTTAGCCCACGCACCAGGTAATTTCGGTCAAAGTAGGTGCAGAAGTAGTATGGGGCTCTGGATTTCGAATTTCGAGTTTCGGATTGGCTCGGCTGAGTATCAGGCATTTTTACTCCAGCAGTAAATCGCTTCGACAATGTGTGCTACTTGTTCGTCAGCTAGTTCGGGGTACATGGGCAGGCTGAGCACTTGGGCAGCAGCCCGCTCGCTCTGAATCAGGTCGCCGTTGGTGAGCAAGCGATTGGCGTAGGCCGGCTGCTGATGGACCGCCTGGGGATAGTGGACCAACGTGCCGATGCCATGGTCGCGCAAATAGCTTCGCAGCACCTCACGGTGAGGCGTGCGCACCACGTACTGGTGGTAGACATGTTCGGCTTCAGGCCGGCAGCTCGGCAATGCCAGATCGGTATCTGCCAGTAGACGGGTGTATGCCTGGGCGGTATCACGCCGGCGGGCATTCTCCTGATCCAGATACCGTAGTTTGACCCGCAAGATAGCAGCCTGGAGTTCGTCCAGGCGGGAGTTGCCGCCAGGAATGTCGCTGATGTAGCGTTGCCGCCAGCCATACTGCTGTAGCAAGTGTACACGTTCGGCCAGTGCAGGGTCATCGGTCACAACCATGCCCCCATCACCAAGAGCACCCAGGTTCTTAGTGGGATAGAAGCTGAAAGCAGCTACGTGGCCCCATGCCCCGACTTTGCGACCTTTGTAAACTGCACCATGGGACTGGGCACAATCCTCAATGACCCACAGCCCGTGACGATGAGCAACGCCAATAATACTCTCCACATCTGCCGGTTGACCATACAGATGCACCGGGATAACAGCCTTGGTCCGCCGCGTAATCGCAGACTCCACTTGCTTAGGATCTATTGTATATGTGGCTATATCAATATCCACCAATACCGGTGTCGCACCGCAAAGCTCAATGGCCGCTACAGTTGCTACCGCTGTGTGTGAAACAGTGATGACTTCATCACCCGGTCCGATACGGCAAGCCCGCAGGGCCAGCTCCAGGGCGTCAGTGCCACTGGCCACACCAACAGCATGACGGACACCAATATAGGCGGCAAACTCGTCCTCAAACGCTTCCACTTCCTGACCCAGAATATACCACCCGCTATCCAGTACACGGGCAATGGCAGCATCAATCTCCGCCTTGTGGGCCAGATAGTTAGCTTTGGGATCTGTCTGTGGGATGGTCGGGCGATTTTCCATGTTCAGAGATAGTGCTCCAGGTGCTCCCGGTAAAAGGTCAGAGTTCGGGTCAACCCCTCCCGCAGTGGCGTTTTGGGCGTCCAACTCAAGGCCGAGCGAATGCGGCCGTAGTCGGCGTAGAAGTCGCCGATGTCAATGCGTTTACGATCCGGTGGAAACTTCTTGACCACGTATTCGCCGCCGCCGTTGACATCAATTAAAAGATCCGCCAGCTCTTTCAAGCTGATGACACCGTCCCCGCCCACGTTAAAGACCCGGCCGTTGGCGTCGTCATTAGCAGCAACCATCAGAAAGGCATCCACCGCGTCGTCCACGTAGGTGAAGTCACGCAATTGG
>WFQT01000227.1 GCA_015486895.1 Anaerolineae bacterium | reverse complement strand
GATTTATCCGGGGGGTGTCCCCCCGGATAAATCATTGCTTTGAAGCAAGCCACAGAAAGCCACAGAAGGATATAGGAATTGCTTTCGTCGTCATGTGGTGGGCAGCCGCTCATGGCGACTGTCCCGTAAGCGGCGAAGCGTAATTCAAGCTCGGCCTGCCTTTTCCGTGATGCTATGGCGGCGCGGCACGCTGATTTTGTTTGCGCTTTCGTTATGCGTACAATGAGGCGGGAAACAAGTCAGTAACGGAAGGACCTCATTTTGAAAGTTCAAGGGAATGAAACATATTTTGTGCTCTTTCAGCCGGCGGGCAAACGGGGCCGTGTGGCAGCGGGAACGACCCTGCTGGCGGCGGCGCAACAATTAGGCATTGGCATCGAGTCCATCTGCGGCGGGCAGCAAGTATGCGGCAAGTGCAAGGTGTTGGTAGAAACAGGCACGTTTAGTCGGGATGGTATTACCTCTTCCCTGGAGCACTTGACCCCGCCGGACGAAGCTGAGCAAAAGTTCCTGCGGCGTCGGGGATGGGAGGCTAATGCTCGCCTTTCCTGTGCGGCGCGGGTCACTGGTGATTTAGTGATTACCGTGCCTCCAGAGAGCACTTTGCACAAGCAGGTCATCGTCAAAGAAGCAACCCGGCTACAAGTGCTCACGGATCCTTCCCTCCGCTTGGCCTATGTGGCGTTGCCGGAAGAACCCCTGGGCGGATGCCAAAGCCTGTGGCAACAGGTGCAAGAGGCGTTAGCCGACCATTTCGGGCTGCGCCACTTGCAGGCAGACGTGGCCGCATTGCGGCAGTTGCCGGGGATAGCGGCTAAGAGCAAACGCCGGTTTACAGCGCTCGTCTGGGATAACGAAGAGGTCATAGGCTTCTTCCCTGGCTATCGGGAGAAAGTGTACGGTCTCGCCGTGGATGTCGGCTCTACGACTATCGCTATGTACCTTTCCGACCTGGAGAACGGCCGCTTGCTGGCGACAGTTAGCATGATGAACCCACAGGTGAGCTTCGGCGAGGACCTGATGTCCCGGGTGAGCTACGTCATGAACCATGAGGATGGTTTGCAAAAGTTGCAGGAGGCCGTGCTTAGCGGAGTAGATGGACTTGCCCTCCGGGCTACTGCTGAGGCCGGTGTCAAGGCGGCAGAAATCGGCGAAATCGTGATGGTAGGCAATAGTGTCATTCACCACACGTTTCTCGGCTTAGACCCGACTAGCCTGGGCCAGGCTCCTTTCCAGCCGGTGCTGCGGGAAGCAGTGACGCTCAAAGCGCGAGATTTGGGATTGCGGACCTTGATGCCTGGCGCTTATGCTTACGTGCCCCCCTTGGAAGGGGGACATGTGGGCGCGGATAACGTGGCGGTGTTATTGGCGGCTGCTCCTCATCGCCAGGAAGCGATGACACTGGTACTGGATGTAGGCACCAACGGCGAAATCGTGTTAGGCAATCGGGAGCGCCTGCTGTCCGCTTCCAGTCCTACCGGCCCTGCCTTTGAGGGTGCTGCGGTTACACATGGCATGAGAGCCACCACCGGCGCGATTGAGCGCGTGCGCATTGACCCGCGAACATTGGCTGTGCGCTTTAAGGTTATCGGCGATGATCACTGGAGTGACGAGATACTGCTGCCGGCGGAGGGGATTTGCGGCACAGGTGTTATCGAAGCCATGGCGGAGCTGTTTGTTAGCGGTATTTTGCGGGCGGATGGGCGTTTCGACTCTCACTCCTCCAGTGACCGTTTGCGCAAGAATGGGCGCGTCTACGAGTTCGTCTTAGCCCGGCCGGAGGAAACAGTTGGCGGCCGGGAGATCGTCATTACCCAGAATGATGTGCGGGCTATCCAGTTAGCCAAGGCAGCACTCTATGCCGGGGCTAATTTACTGATGAAGAAGATGGGCGTCACCGGCGTGGAGAAAGTGCAGTTAGCGGGGGCGTTTGGCACCGTGATCGACCCGCGGCATGCTCTGATCATCGGCCTTTTTCCTGACTGCCCGCTGGTCAATGTGGAAAGTATCGGCAACGCGGCCGGGGATGGAGCCCGATTAGCTCTTTTAGACCGGAAGAAGAAAGTAGAAGCCGAGGCTTTAGCCCGGCGAGTGGAATATGTGGAGATTGCCTTGGAAGATGAGTTCCAGAACGCCTTTGTGGAGGCGATGCGCTTTCCTCACCTGACGCATCCCATGCCTAACGCCTGGGCGCTCATTAACGCCTGGCGGGAAGGGCGGCGCGCGGTCTCCACAGAGCATGAGCATCAATTATAGCCTGGACTCTGGCGTTTTTATTTTAGCCGCGGCAGAACACAGAATGGCACAGATTGGGGTCGAAAAGCAAGGGGGGAAAAATCTGTATTAATCCGTGCAATCCGTGCAATCCGTGGTTCCTGATTTGTTAGCCACAGATTGCGCAGATTTCCACAGATTTTATTTTTGTGTTTGTAACTGCTCAGCCTTGAGCAAATAGAACGCAGATAGCGCAGATTTCACACTGATGCCCGCAGGTAAAGCAAATAAACCAGAAACGATCAGCGAAAATCAGCGTGTATCAGCGTCATCAGCGTCCAATTGTTGGGGAGGGTGAGTAGGTAACTTGTGTTTTTAGTCCGTGCAATCTGTGGTGAAG
>WFQT01000226.1 GCA_015486895.1 Anaerolineae bacterium | reverse complement strand
TTTGCGTTCAGATGTCCAGGGAATGCAACCGTATAAACCGATCCTTCCTTTTGAGGTACTGAGCCGGCAGCTTCATCGACCTCCGGAAGCGATTATAAAGTTAGATGCCAACGAGAACCCGTATGGCCCTTCGCCATTGGTGCGGCAACGATTGGCGGAGTACCAGTTTTACAACATTTACCCCGATCCTCAGCAGACTGCCTTGCGGGAAGCGCTGGCTGCTTACGTGGGGGTGCCTGCGGCCAACATTTTGCCCGGTCATGGCGCTGATGAGCTTTTGGATTTGCTCACTCGGCTTTTTATAGCGCCGGGCGAAGCGGTGATGGATTGCCCGCCGACATTTGGCATGTATAGCTTTGACGCCCAATTGGCGGGAGGGCGTGTGCGTCAGGTTTGGCGAGGACAGGATTTCTGCTTGGACGTAGTCGGCATTGAGGCAGAGGCGTTGAAATCGCCACCGCCGAAGCTCCTTTTCCTTACTTCGCCCAATAACCCTGATGGCAGCGTGATCCGTCCGGAGGTGTTGCGGCGTTTATTGCGGTTGCCGCTGCTGGTCGTGCTGGATGAGGCATATCAAGAGTTCAGTGGCGTGCTTAGCTTCGCTCCCTGGGTCTTGGAGCATGAGAACCTGGTGGTATTGCGCACGTTTAGCAAATGGGCTGGTCTCGCCGGTCTGCGCCTGGGCTATGGCATTTTCCCCGACTGGTTGATGCCTCACTTGTGGAAATTTAAGCAACCGTACAACGTGAACGTGGCGGCATTGGTGGCCGGTCAGGCCGCGCTGGAAGATGTCGCCTACCGTGAACAATGTGTCCAGGCGCTGGTGGCCGAGCGGGAACGGCTCTACCGCGCGTTGGCGGCTTTTCCATTCCTGAAGCCGCTGCCCAGCCACGCGAATTTCGTCTTGATGAGGGTGGTCGGCGATGTTGCGGCTGTGGATTTGCGGGCGGAGCTGGCCGAGCGGGGCATCCTGGTTCGTTATTTCGACAAGCCAGGCTTACGCAATGCGCTGCGCATCAGCTCCGGGAAACCGGAACAGATTGACTGTTTGCTAACTGCTTTGACAGAAATTGCCGGCTGAGGCAGGTTTTGATCAGTGGGGTACTTTGACGTTGCCTCGTTAGTAAATAGTGTACTTTTGTTGACGTGCAAGTAATTCTTATGATAGTATTACTGCTGTTTGGATGATTGAGTCGGTAGGGAGGGGAAGATGACGTTGAAAAACGGCTTACCTGGGCCAGTGACCTTTGTCACCCTTTTCTGCTTGACATGATAGATACTGTTCTTTTAAAGAGACACGGCTGCAACCGTGTCTCTTTTGTGTGCATGTTGCAAACTGATCTATTGAATCTTGCTGGAGAGGGGTGGAGTCGTTGACGAAATATGTGTTCGTGACCGGTGGCGTGGTCAGTTCTTTAGGTAAAGGGGTCACGGCGGCTGCTATCGGTAGGATCCTGAAAAGCCGCGGTATTTCCGTTTCCATCCAGAAGCTGGATCCGTACTTGAATGTGGATCCCGGCACCATGTCTCCCTACCAGCACGGTGAGGTCTTCGTGACAGAAGATGGAGCCGAGACTGACTTGGATCTGGGTCATTATGAGCGCTTTATTGACGAGAACTTAGGCCGAGTCAATAACGTGACGACTGGCCAGATTTACAGCCATATCTTAACACAGGAGCGGCGCGGCGATTTCCTTGGCGGCACTATTCAGGTCATTCCCCACGTGACGAGCGAGATTAAACGTCGCATTCAGCGGGTGGGCAAGGAAACCGGTGCGAAGGTGGTGATCGTTGAAATCGGTGGCACGGTGGGTGACATCGAGAGTTTGCCTTTCCTGGAAGCTATTCGCCAGATGCGTAAGGATGCCGGCGAGGAGAATACATTTTACGTTCACGTTACGCTTTTGCCTAGGATTGGTGCAACGGGTGAGTTGAAAACGAAACCAACACAACATAGCGTGCGGGAACTACGTGGTATCGGTATTCAGCCTGACGCCATTATTTGTCGTTCTGATTACCCGGTGGACCCGTCCCTGCGAGATAAAATTGCCCTCTTTACCGATGTGGACCGGGAAGCAGTGGTGCCTTTGGAGACGGCTAAGACTATTTACCAGGTACCGCTGACGCTGGAAGAGGCTCAATTCGGTGCTTACATCTGCCAAAGCTTGGGATTGCCTCCCGAGCCGGCAGACTTGACGTCCTGGCAGGAATGGGTGGATTGCTATTTGAGCGATCGTGAACCGGTTCGTATTGCTTTGGTGGGAAAATATATTTCCCTCCAGGATGCTTACATGAGCGTGCGGGAAGCTTTGACTCACGCTGCTGTGGCGCTGAATGCTCAGGTGGAGGTTGTGTGGGTCAACTCGGAGGACTTAGAGCGCGGTAAGCCAGTCAGCCGTTTGGCGGAGGTGGATGGGATCATTGTGCCGGGCGGCTTTGGCCCACGCGGCGTGGAAGGAAAGATTGTGGCTGCTCGTTATGCCCGGGAGAACAGAGTGCCCTACTTGGGCCTTTGTTTAGGGATGCAGGTAATGGTTATCGAATTTGCCCGCTATATTTTCCAGGATGACAGCGCTAACAGCACTGAGTTTTCTCTTTCTACACCTTACCCGGTGATTGACTTGATGCCGGATCAGCAAGGTATCAAGGAGATGGGGGGTACTATGCGTTTGGGCGCTTACCCCTGCGTGTTACAACCGGACAGTAAGGCTGCGGCGGCTTACGGGGTGGAGATGGTGCACGAACGCCATCGTCATCGGTTTGAGTTCAACAATGCTTACCGAACTGTCATGGAGGAGAGGGGGATGGTGTTTAGCGGCTTGTCCCCTGATGGTCGTTTGGTGGAGATTGCTGAACTGAAGGATCACCCGTTCATGGTGGGGAGCCAGTTTCACCCAGAGTTTAAATCACGACCAGACAGGCCTCACCCGCTTTTTTACACCTTTTTGAGGGTAGCATTAGAG
>WFQT01000225.1 GCA_015486895.1 Anaerolineae bacterium | reverse complement strand
TTGGTGAGCCGACCAAGATGCAAGTCTACCGTGGACACAAAGGTCGGGTGGAGATGAAAGTGGTGGCGAAAGGGCGTAGTATTCACGCCGCCTCGAACTGGTTGGGTGATAACGCCATTTACAAAATATTGCCAGTCATCGCTGGTATCAGAGATCTGGATGCTAATTTGAAAGTCGATGATTTCTTGGGCAAAGGGACTATCACCGTTTCCGACATGAGTGTGCAAACGCCATCCATTAACGCTGTCCCTGATGAGGCGACGATTTGGATTGACCGGCGCTTGACTTTTGGCGAGAGCAAAGAGGAGGCGGTGGCGCAGGTCGAGGCGCAAATCCCGGAGGAAAACCGCAAGGCCGGTGATATTCAGGTTTCCATTCTGTTTTACGATGAGCCTAGTTATACCGGTTTTGTCTTCCCGGTGGAAAAGTATTTCCCCGCCTGGGCATTGCCGGCAGAGCATCCCCTGGTGCAGGCTGGGGTAGCGACCCGGGCGTTGGTTGGGCTGGGGAGTGACCCGGCCGGCAAATGGGATTTCAGCACTAACGGCATTTACTGGATGGGCAAAGCAGGCATTCCTGCCATCGGCTTTGGCCCAGGAGATGAGAAGACGGCCCACTCGGCGTTGGATTCGGTGCCGCTGGATGAGGTGGTGAAAGCGACCGAATTTTACGCTTTGCTGCCGGCGATGTTGAAACGTAAATGCTAAGCTGTCATTCGATAGAACGCCGATAGTGCTGAAGAGTGTTGATTTTTGCAGATTACAGCAACGATGTTGCTGGAATACATGGGTGTTTCGTTGAACTCTTAGCATTGGCAAAAAGAGAAACAGAAAAATCTGCTGCAGGGCGGAGCACTATGTGCTCCGCCCCATAGCCCCCGATTTTTAATCGGAGGGCGACCTGCGATGTCGTGTATTATAGGGAATAGTGCTGCCCTGATAGCTTTCAGTCTATGCCTCAGGCGAGATAATCTGCTTTCATTTTCTCCATTAGGGCTACACTGTCCTTGAAGCCGCCTGGGCGATTGCGGCTATGCCAGATCTCCTGGTATTCGGCTATGAGCCGACCGGCCTCGGCAGCCAGCATCTCTGTTTTCCCTGTGCCTGTCGTCATCCAGATAGCACGGCGAGAGGCATGGCGCAGCATGTCGGCGACCCATCTGAATTCTCGCCGGATGAGCTCGGCATCGGGGCGAGCCATGCGTACATCGGGTAGCCGGCTCATGATCTCATTGATGGCTGTAATGGTCTGTTCAAACGACTCAGGATGTAGCTCAACGTTGCTTCCGGACCACTTGCTTAGCCACTTCAAGGCATTGTCCAGTTCTTTAGGCGAGGTAAGCAAGACACGGGCAAGTATGCTGCCATTGGGCACTAGGACTCCGGGTTTCTGGTAGATATTGCCTAGATCGAAAACTAGTTGCCCCATAATTCCAGACTCATCACGAAAGACATATCGGCTCAGAACTGCTGCGATATCCAGTTCCCGATTTGCTTCCAAGGCCCAGGAAAGGGCGGCACCGTACGCAAAGCCAAGATAACTGGTTGGCAAAGGCTGCCAATGGCCGAAATCTCCCCAGTCCGTATTGAGATAACCAATGGCTCCATGTTTGAGCCCGTTTTCAGCCGCATTGCGTAGGTTCCCAATGGCATTATCCGTGCGTCCGGCGAGGGTGACCCAGGAAGAAGTGCCGGGGCAAACGTAGAAAGGTACGCCGGAACGAGCGTAAGTGGCACCGCGCTCGTCAAAGGGGTGATTCGCCTCGTATCCCCATTCTAAGGCGATGAGATCGCGCGGCAGCTCGGCGACCAAGTCTGGGTGCTTAATAATGATGTCCCCCCAAAACTGCATGGTGTGTTCACGAGCTTTCACTTCCCGGTAAATCTGGAGCAGAAAGTCGAGGTAAACCCGAGCAATTCCCCGTTCTTCGCACAGTTTCTTGCTCTTTCCCTGGCCCAGGTCAATTGTTTCGTCAGCATTGACGTTGAGCTGGCGGCTACTGAAGTGGGGCACCAGTTCGTCGAACAGTTCCCGTATCAGTTCTATGCTGCCCGGTTCAACTGGTGAGAGGGTAAATGGACCTTCAATTGTAAAGCCCCAAGGAGTACTAATCGGGCCGTGCGTCTCTGCCAGGTGGGCGTAGGATTTATGCTTTAACCACCGTTTCATGTGACCAAAAGAGTTCTGGTTAGGGACCAACTCAATGAACCGTTCCCGGCAGTAAGCATCCAGCGTCATAATTTCTTCCCCGGTCATGGGAGAGGCTTCGGCCCAGACGACTGGGTGCTTACGATAGGCAAAGGTGTGTTCTGTGTAAAGCTGGAACTGATTGATCTTCCACGCCGCCAACATATCCACCAGGTCGTAGAGCGTCTCCATGGTGGGCACTTTGTCACGGCTGATGTCCAGCAAAACGCCCCGGTTGGGGAAGTCCGGCCAGTCTACAATGCGCATGGTCGGCAGCGTGTGGCCGTATTCCTGCAACAGTTGGGTTAAGGTCGCGACGCCGTAGAAAGCACCGGCCGGTTCACCGGCAACGATGTATACC
>WFQT01000224.1 GCA_015486895.1 Anaerolineae bacterium | reverse complement strand
CCGATACGAGTCATTCATCCGGGCGTATCACGAGTACGTCTTGCGTCCACCCGTGATCAGATGGTGGCGCGTTTGGATTTGAACTTGCCTATTGATGTCCCTGTGCTTCTCTCTGTGGGCGCTCTAAAGAGGAGAAAGGGGATAGACGTGCTCCTTCGGGCCTTCAGACTATTGCGTCAACATCAACCCGAAGCTATTCTCCTTATTGTCGGACAAGGTAATTTGGAGCAGTATCAGTCGCTAGCTAAGAGTTTAGGAGTAGCTGATGGAGTGCGCTTCATGGGAACCGTAAATGATAGAACACTTGATCGGTACTATCAGGTCTGTGATGTGTTCGTACTGTTACCCAGGCGGGTTGCATTGGCCTTCGAGGGCTTTGGCATGGTTTATTTAGAAGCTAATGCTCGTGGAAAGCCGGTGGTCGCTACTCGTTCGGCTGGTGCCGAAGAAGCTGTGCGTCATGGAAAGACGGGATTACTGGTTCCTGAAGGTGATTGGGAGGCTGCAGCGGATGCTATTCTGACTTTACTTCGTGATCAGAATAGGGCTCGCAGGCTGGGGGTTCAGGGACATGCTTGGGCTCAAGCACACTTGTGGGAACGGATCGTTGGAAAGTACTTGGATGTTTACCGATCGGTATTGTAGAGCTATCACTGATCCACATTTGGAAAGGTGGCAACGGAGTGAGATGAACCACGCCAATACTGGGGATGTAAGTGTGATTTCATGCGTGTTCTAATGGTTGGTTTTGATAGAACACTTCTCAATCCGTCGGGCCAGGGTCCTGGTGACACGCTGGAACGGCACATAAAGTACACCCGGGCCTTGCGTGAACGGTATCCTAACGGTGGGATCGATATCTTGTTGTGGGTACCCCCCGGCACGCAGAAACAGAAGCGTGAATTGGCTGACGGACTGACGGTCTACCCGGTGGGGGGGCATCGTTATCTTTTTTCTTTTTACGCTATTCGGGCTTGGCGCCGGTATCGTAAAGACGTGTCTCCTGATATTGTGACAACGCAGGATCCCTTTGACGCCGGCATGGTTGGTAGCTGGTTGCGACGATTCCATCGTGTTCCTTTTAATCTGCAGATGCGTGCCAGCTTCCTGGACATGCCAGAGTGGTTGATGATGAGTCCTAAGTTGCATCGAGCACTGAATTCGGTTGGGAAAAGAGTCGCACGCGTCGCCGATACTGTGCGCGTGGTGAGTTTGGGAGAGAAAAAGCGATTGGAAGCCTTGTTTCCGTACTTACGTGGGCGTGTGTATGCATTGCCTCCGCTGGTGAATAAAGGCGTTTTTTCGGCACCTGTTTTAGATGATGAACTGAAAGCTGTACATAGAGAACTGAACGAGGCTAATTTAGCGGATGCTCCCTTGCTGTTTTTCGTTGGTCGCTTAGTGGTTCAGAAAGATATCCCGACGTTATTACGCTCGATTTCTTTATTGGCAAGGCGGGGGCAGAAAGTGGCACTGGCATTGGCGGGTGCTGGCCCGCTAAAGCAATCTTTGCAGCATCTCGCTGCCCAACTAGGAGTTGCTGAGCAACTTCTTTGGTTGGGATCTGTCCCATTGGAACGATTACGGGCCTGGTACCGTGCTTCGGTAGTCAGTGTACTGCCGTCCTACTATGAAGGTTTTGGCCGCGTTATCGCTGAGTCTTATTTGGTTGGCACTCCTGTAATTGTGACGCCTGTCATTAGCGCCGAGGAGTTGGTCTTGAGGGGTGATACAGGATTTATCATTCCCTTTGGAGATGAACAAGCTTTGGCCGATCGCTTAGAGTATATGGTGCAGCACCCTCACGTAGCGGAGGAGATGGGCAGGCGAGGTCAAGAGCATATTTTATCTTATTTACCTCCCGAGGATGTGTATATGGACCGATTGGTACACATTTGGGAAGTGACCCAAGATGCAGCCAACCACTGAGTACCCTAAGTTACGGCTTCTCCTGTTTAACATGGTTACTGATTTAGATCACCCGCGCCAAGCGTTTACTCACGGTTGGATGCACGCTTTGGCTGAGCGAGTAGAGTGGGTTCACGTGATCACGATGTGGAAAGGACGGGTGAGTTTACCAGGAAATGTCACGGTATTCTCGGTGGGGAGGGAGCGAGGATATAGCGAGCCGCGGCGAGCTGCCCGGTTTTACCGGCATCTGGCATGGGTGTTGCGGGAACAACAGCCTGACGTTGCTTTTTCGCATATGATTCCTGTTTTTACGGTTATGGCTGCACCGTTGCTCTGTGCCCTGGGCATCCCTATTGTCACTTGGTACCTGCACCCTAGCTTGACGCTGAAGCTTAAACTAGCTCATCATCTCTCGCAGCGGGTTGTATCTGCTACTTACCAATCCTATCCTTACAAGAAAGATAAACTGGTTCCTATCGGGCATGGGATTGACACATGCCTTTTCTCGCCAGCTGATGTGTCTCCCGACGACCCACCTATGATCCTCTGCGCAGGACGCATTTCGCCGGTGAAAGACCAATTGACGTTATTGCAGGCTGTGCGTGTATTGAAAGATCGCTTTCGGCATCCTTTTCACGTCGTTATTTTAGGTGCCCCAGCGGGTACTGTGGGGGAGATGTACGCTCTCCGTTTGCGAGAGTTTGTGCAAGAGGCTGAACTACAGAATATCGTGCGCTTTGAATCTTCTGTAGGGCAAGAGCAGCTCGCTGGTTGGTATCGGCGTTGTTTTGTGCATGTCAACCTAACTCCGACCGGGTCTGGAGATAAAGTGGCTTTGGAGACCATGAGTTGTGGCCGGCCAAGCTTGATGGCCAGCGAGGTGTTCAAGGATACGCTGGGTAAGTATGCTTCTCAGTTGCTCTTTAAACATGGTGATGTAGAAGATTTAGCTACCCATCTCAATTGGGTGCTATCCATGTCACCGACGGAGCGATCAGGTATGGGAGAGTACCTACGAGAACGAGTGATCGAGCAGCATGACTTATCCCGTTTGATGGATCGGTTGGTAAGTTTGTTTGTTGGTTTGAGCCGGGGGGATTAGTATTAGTTTTCATGCTCCAATTAGGACAGTCTGGCATCGAAAATTCAAAATACAAGCCGCAGAGCTGTTTTACTTTGGTGGAATTGGAAGATTGCCTTCCGCGAGTTAGTATAGAGTTGAATCGGAACAAGTTTGATGAGCAAGAAGCGGTACAATCTAAAGAAAACTACCTACTTCAGGGCTGGACATACCTTGCTTGACCAGGGAGCAAGGTTGATAGTGACGATTGGGGGGCTAGTGTGAACCTTGCTGCGTATATTCGTTATCTGTGGCTAATGCAAAGAACTCGGCCTCGTAGGTATCGTGCTCTCTTTGAAACGATTAATCAGACTGCCTGCCGAAGAATTGTTGAGATCGGAGTTTACAATGGCAGGCATGCCGTGCAAATGATTCAAACTGCATCAGTGCATCATTCATTACCAGATATCTACTATTTTGGTTTCGATCTGTTTGAGGATTTGTCTGAGGATTTGCTAAGGAAAGAAGGTTCCAAGAAACCACCGCCCTACAGCGTTGTCCAACATAAGTTGGAAAAAACGGGAGCTAATATCCGTCTATTCAAAGGAGACACCAAGATTACCCTTCCCCGCTTTATTAGTGGTATTGGAGAAGTGGATTTTATTTTCATTGACGGGGGGCACTCTGTAGAGACGATTAGGTCGGATTGGAACCACGTGAAAGAACTGATGGGGAAAGATACGGTCGCTATATTTGATGACTATTATGTAAATGAGAATCCTGAAATTGCAGGTCTCGGATGCCAGGCTATTGTAGATCATCTTGATCAGGATCTTTTTGACGTTAATCTCCTTGAGCCTACAGATGTATTTACTAAAGAATGGGGAGAACTCAAGATCAAGATGGTAATGGTCAAGAGGAACAGTAGCGTGTGAGTCAATTTGTAAGTATCTTCTCAATACTTGGTGGGACGCTATGAGCAGGGCTAATTCTACTTCCTGTACCTACGGTTAGGAGGTCATATGCACGCTATGTGTTAGTGCGCGAATAGCTACAACATCGACTTTACCCTGGATTATCGAGAAGGTGTGGAAGAGGGGACTCGTGAGTGACGATGTAGGGACAATCTCCTTAAACCGATTTAAGGTTTGCTATTTCGGGCACTATAATTCTTCTTATGCTCGTAATAGAATTCTTATGAAGGCATTGCGCTTGGCCGGTGCAGCGGTCACAGAAATCAATGATCGCAGCGGTGGCATTGTGCGATACAGACGCTTAATCATTCGGGCAGTAAGAAGCCGATGTGACTTGTTATTTGTCGGTCTGCCGGGGCACATGAATGTCCCTTATCAGGTGTTACTGGAGTTGGTAACGTCGTAAAATGGTGGCCAAAGTTTAATCTCTTTTTCTTCGCACTTGGCATTGATAGTGTTGCTGCAATGCTTCTTGAAAGGCATGTTGGCGGATAGTTATGGCCGGTTTGTAAGTGATCGATGTGAATAAGCGTGAATTGAGGCGGTTGGTATATGTGGCTAATGCCCGTCTCCCTACAGAGAAAGCCCACGGAAACCAGATTGTGCGCATGTGTGAGGCATTTAGCTCGTTGGGATTAAATGTTACCTTGCTGTATCCGTTTCGGGGACAATCCAGTGCTGCTCTGGCAAGCCAAACTATCGCTGCTTACTATGATGTCAAAGCGTCGTTTAATGTTCGTCAGTTATCCAACTTGGATGTTTTTGCCATTGAGCATAAAGTTCCTCACTCGCTATTCCGGGCGGCATTTTTCACGCAGAAGGTTGTATGGGGAGTATACGCTGCTAAAGTGGCGATGAAATATCGTGCTGATTTCTATTTTACGCGTGAGCCAGTGGTGGCTTGGTGGCTATCTCGATCTGGTTACTCAGTTGTGCTGGAAATGCATAGTGTGCCGGCACGTTTCTCGCGTGTCTTTATCCGCCGTGCTGCCCACTCCAAGGGAATCAGAGCTGTCATCGCCCTAACATCTCATTTAGGTAGAGATTTAGTGGAGAAAATTGGCGTGCCGGAAAAACTGGTGCACGTGTTGCATGATGGTGTAGATCTAGATCGGTTTGAAGCTGACACCGACGCGTTAGCAGCACGTATCAAGTTAGGTTTACCTGCTACTGGGCCTTTGGTAGTTTATGCCGGCCAGCTTTTCCCGGATCGGGGTGTAGATGTCTTAGTCCAAGCCGGTCGCTACTTGCCCAACATGACGATTGTTCTGGTAGGGGGGCTCAAGGTGGATATCGAGCGCTTACAGGGGCTGGCAGCAAAGGAGCACCTGGACAATGTGCGTTTCGTGGGGCATGTTTCCCCGGATAGAATTCCTCGCTATTTGGCGGCTGCAGACATTTTGGCATTGCCCATGCCCGGCTGGTTGCGACAACGAGCATTATACTCATCTCCGATGAAAGCTTTTGAGTACATGGCAGCAGGACGAGCTATCGTAGCTAACGATGTGCCTGCTCTACGAGAAATATTCGTGCATGGTCAAAGTGTCTGGTTTGCTCCTCCTGATGATCCAAAGGCCTTAGCGGAAGGGATTCGCTATGTTGCTGGTAATCCAAAGCTTAGGCGACATTTGGCTGACACAGCGAACACAATTGTCCAATCATACACATGGGAACATCGCGCTCGAAGCGTTTTACGATTTGTCAATGCCCCTTCAATCTTTGGTGCTGAGATCCGGACGCACCATGGTTAATAAACCGGTATGGGAGGTTATGCTATTGCTATGACGATATTTTACTTATTGGGAGCATTAGCATTTGTGCTGGGAATATGGGCTCCGTCGGTGGGGTTGGCGTTGCCGCTGGTAGCCGTCTTTATTCATTTGGAGCGCTTGCCGGTTTTATACACTGTTCACAGTGCCGACCTACGGTTGACGGACGCATGGCTTATTGCTTTTGTTTTAGGATTGGGAATACGTCTTCTGTTAAAGCGAGTGCAGTTGTCGTTTTGGGTTTTCCGTCTTTTGTGGCCTTTAGCGCTGTTACTTGTGTGGATTGGTCTGAGCGTTGTAGGAGTATATGTGCGTTTCCCGTACCTTGTTGTTAGATCGCTTGTTGCGTATATTCGTTTGTTAGTCACCAGCCTCTATTTAGTGGGCGCTTATCTGTCGATCCGTAACTCGAGAGATGCCTGGATAGTGTCGGGTTGGCTCGTTTTGGGGTCAACAGTGGTGTTGTGGGTAATGCTGCGCCAATGGGCTAGTAACGTAATAAGAGGTTCACACACAATCCATTACCTGATTTGGGTGTCGTCATCATGGCGTTACGGCAGCATTGTTAGTTATAACACTGTGGGGTTGCTGGCCTCTTTGTTGGCGGTTGTTAGCTTTATTATGTTGTTCGCTATCCGGTCAAAGTGGCGTTGGCTTGCCATCCTCTTCTTGATAGCAAGCTTGTTGAGCCTGTGGCTGGTCAAATCGCGTGCCTCTGCGCTGGGCCTTGTAGTCTCTTTGTCTTTATATCTGTTGTATCGTTTTCGTGATCACCTGAAGTATGCATTAGTTGGGATAGTCGTGTTATTGGGAGGCTTCTTGTTGCTTTGGAACACAAGATCACCAGTGCTGCAAGGTGATTTAGGCCTGGGAAATCGCGTTTTATATTTTGCTGATGCGCTAAAAGTCTTCTTGCATTACCCTCTTATTGGTGCTGGCTGGGAGGTTAACGGCCGAGCTATTGCTGGTGATGTTACCAAAGTTGCGTCTGGTTATGTTTATATTGCCCCGCACAACTCTTATGTGCAAATCTTAGCCGAATTGGGCGTAATTGGTTTCATTTTGCTAATTCTATCCGGCTGGCAGATTGGGCGTTATGTGGTCGCGGCTCTGCGGGCATGTAAGAGCGAATCGCTAAAAGCTGCTCTGACTATTTGGTCGTTCGTCGTTGTAACTATCTTGGTCTGGTTAAACGGGAATGCTATATATGGGGGCAACGCAGAAATTATCCTCTTGTTCACTTCTCTCGGGGTTATCGTGTCCCTGGTAGAGCAGGTGTTGCACCCAGAAGTGATTACTTCCGTAGAGTCGTTGAGCGTTTGACAGCGTATTATGTTAAGCAACAAGATAGAAGTGCACATGCTGATTGTAAGGCTGCTCCTGACAATGCAAGTCTAATGGAGATTACGGCAGGGCGTAAAAACGTTAGGCTAAGAGAGTAGGGTCCATTACTATTGCGCTGCTACCTGGTAGCGGCGGAGGCGAAAGCCGACTTATGATGTCATAAGTCGGCTTCCGTTTTGTTTTTTTGTTCTGTACTGCAAAATGAGGTAAACTTGCTGCCGTATTGATGACCTGGATTTCGTTTAAGGAGCGTGTATCGTGGATTTTGATATTGCTATTATCGGAGCATCAACGGCGGGGCTGCACGCTGCGGAGTTACTGGCCCTCGCCGGGAAGCACGTAGCACTTTTTGAGCAGCAGAGTGAGATCCACCCTGCCCGCCGTACTATGATTGTTACACCTACATGGCCTCAGGTATTGGGCTATGAGCCAGAAACGGTTATTCTGCACAAAATCTCTGTTATGTCTGTGAAGACGCGGGGGGCAGCCATTGATATTGGGTTACGGTCACCGGATTTGATTATTGAGAGAGCAGCTTTTATACAGTACTTGCTTTCGCGAGCCACCAATGCTGGAGTAGAGGTTCATTTTGGATATCGCCTTCAAAAGGCAGCGCCGCATCTAAGCGGTGTGGAGTTGCACTTCGATGGTAAGGCAGATGACAATGTAATGGTAACGGTGGGGGCGGTTATAGGGGCCGATGGTGCGTTTAGCGATGTAGCAAAGTTGGCCGGCATCCCCCGTCCCGCAACGGTTCCGATTTTGCAGGCGGAGATCAAACTACCTGCCGATTGGGACGTGGCGGTAACCAAGGTTTGGTTTGACACGGAGGAAACCAAGTACTTCTATTGGCTGATCCCCGAGTCGGAAGAGCGAGCTGTTGTTGGGCTCGTAGCCGATCACAAAGAAGGGGCTCGGTTCCTTTTAAGTCGCTTCCTTGAAAAGCAAGGTTGGCAGCCTTTGGCCTATCAAGGAGCCCAGGTGGCCATGCACCATCCCAGTTTGCGTCCTTGGGGCCGGGTGGGAGGAGCACCGGTCTACCTTGTTGGCGATGCTGCTGGCCAGGTGAAAGTTACAACGGTGGGAGGCTCGGTTAGCGGTCTGTGGGGCGCACAGGCGGCTGTACAGGCTTTAGTTCAGGACATTCCTTACCGTAAAACAATCCGCTCGCTCAAGCGGGAATTGGACGCTCACTGGTGGGTGCGGGTCGCTTTGAATAGGCTTGGCAATAAAGGTTATGATGCTCTTGTTCGTTCCCTTTCTCCTCGTGCTGCTCGGTTTCTTTCGCAGCGGACTCGAGATGAAATGGCCGGTGGCTTGTGGCAGATGGTCTTTTCCACACCTAGCTTATGGCGGCTAATACCTTACTTGTTGCGGGGTACAAAACATTCTCCTCGGATTGTTCAAAAACAAAGGAGAGAGCTCGCTGAAGCTGAAGTCTTGTAGTTATGACACACCCATCTGAACCTCGAGTTAAAGTTGCTCACATAACGGCTATTGATCTGAGTCTGCGCTACTTGCTGCTGAACCAGCTTCGTTATCTGCAAATGGCGGGGTTTGAGGTTATCGGCATTTCGACGCCGGGGCCGGATGTGCCTGTGGTCGAAGCTGCCGGGGTTCGACATATTGCTGTTCCCATGCGCCGCCACCCCTTCACTCCGTTTCACGACTTGGTGTCGCTGTTTCGGCTCTATCGTGTCATTCGCCGGGAAAAATTGACTATTGTGCACACCCACACCCCTAAGCCTAGCTTGTTAGGGCAAATGGCCGCCCGACTCGCCGGCGTCCCCGTTGTGGTCAATACAATTCATGGGTTTTACTTTCATGATGATATGTCTCCGGTCTTCCGTTGGTTCTTCGTGACTGTTGAGAGAATTGCTGCCCTGTTTTCCGACGTGATCCTTTCTCAGAATAGCGAGGATATTGAGACAGCTATTGAGATAGGAATTTCTTCACCTACGAAAATAACGTATCTGGGAAACGGTGTTGATCTGCAACGTTTTGACCCAACAAGCATAGATGCTAAGCAACTCCGTCAACTTCGTCAAGAATTTGGCATTCCAGAAAATGCCCCAGTAGTGGGTTTTGTAGGCCGGTTAGTGGCCGAAAAGGGATTACTTGAGCTGCTGGCGGCAATGCGACGAGTGCGTGAAGCCATCCCGAAAGTACATTTACTTATTGTCGGCCCTGTGGATGAGTACAAGATTGATGCTATTACGCCTGATATTGCCCGGGATTATGGGCTGGAAGATGTTGCCCATTTTGTGGGCAGGCGTGATGATACTCCTGAGCTGTATGCTCTGATGGACTTGCTTGTTCTCCCGTCTTATCGGGAAGGTTTTCCGCGTGCTCCTATGGAAGCCAGCGCTATGGGCATTCCTTGTATTGTCACCGATATCCGTGGTTGCCGTGAGGTTGTGGAGGAAGGTGAGAACGGTTTCCTGGTGCTGCCGAGGGATGTCGACACGTTAACAGGCGCTATTACTAAATTACTTAGCGATCCGGCATTAGCCCGGAAAATGGGCTTGAAGGGGCGCGAGATGGCGATAGAGAAATTTGACGAGCGCAAGGTATTTGCTAAAGTATTATCCACTTACCGGCGCTTGCTGGCTGAAAAAGGAATCGAAAACAATGATGCTCAATGAGGTGGTACCACATTACATCATGGTCGCTCCGTGAGGGTGGAACTATCCCCACTGCTAAGATTATTTGGAAGGATACTGAATGATGAAAACAGTCTTGGTAACCGGTGCTGCAGGCTTTATCGGTAGCCATACCAGCGTCGCACTGGTTGAACGGGGCGATCGCGTGGTCGGGTTGGACAATTTGAACGACTACTATTCGCCGGAGCGTAAGCGCGCTAATGTGGAGGAAATTCGAGCCGAGACCGCCGGGACCCCGGGGATGTTTACGTTTGTGCAGGGTGATATCCGTGACAGAGATTTCCTGGGTCGCCTTTTTGCTAAATATCAGTTTGATACCATTGTTCACCTTGCGGCTATGGCCGGCGTGCGCAACTCGATTTCCGACCCACACCTCTACTATGATGTCAACTTGTTTGGAACGTTAAACTTGCTAGAGGCTACAACCGGAAGGCTGCCAGGGGTTCCCCAACCGGACGGTAAGTCGCCCCATTTTGTTCTTGCCTCGACTTCGTCCGTTTATGGTAACACACAACGCATGCCGTTTGTCGAGGATGATGTATGTGATCGGCCTTTGGCACCTTATGCTGCTTCTAAACGAGCTGCAGAACTCCTTGGATACACTTACCATCATCTTTACGGTCAGAGCTTCACAGCGCTTCGATTCTTCACAGTTTACGGCTCACGGGGCCGGCCCGATATGATGGCGTACAAAGTGGCCGATAATATTTACCGGGAGCGGGAAGTGCCTCTTTATAACAATGGCCAGATGTACCGAGACTGGACGTATGTTTCCGATACGGTTAGTGGTATTGTTGCTGCTGTCGATCACCGTTTGGGATATGATATCATTAACTTAGGGCGGGGCGAGCCTGTTCTTTTATCCGATTTTATTCGCTTGATTGAGTCATTTACCGGGCGAAAGGCGCACCTTACGCCGGCCCCAATGCCGGCGGCTGACGTGCCGTATACCTATGCTTCCATTGAAAAAGCTCAAAAGCTCCTTAGCTACATACCTCAGGTTTCTGTAGAAGAAGGTGTGAAGCGTTTCTTGTCATGGTACGAAAAAGCGGTGCTCGGAGAATCCGTTTTACAGTAGAGGTTGATACATGAGAAAGATAACCTTCCACGCTATTTTGAAACGCGGTTTCGATATCCTTGTTTCTGTCACGGCGCTTGTCATACTCTCGCCGGTGATTGCTATCATTGCCCTGGCGATCAAACTGGATGATGGTGGTCCTATCATTTTCTCCCAAGAGCGTGTTGGCAAGGATGGTCGTGTTTTCAGTACGTATAAATTCCGCACCATGGTGGTTGGGGCTGAAAAGATCGGGCGCGGCCTCGAGATTGAGCAAGACGATCCCAGGATCACCCGTGTGGGGAAAGTACTTCGTACCTGGACCTTGGACGAGATCCCCCAGCTTTTCAATGTTCTTACTGGCGATATGAGTATTGTTGGGCCCCGGCCAACAGTGCCTAGCCAGGCGGCTCGTTATTCCGAGCTTCAGCGCCGCCGCTTGGAAGTCAAGCCTGGCATGGCCGGCTGGGCCTGGATTCACGGACGCAATAGGCTGCCCTGGTCCAAACGCATTGAATTGGATGTGTGGTACGTGGTTCATTGGTCTTTTTGGCTGGATCTTTACATATTGGCCCGGTCGGTTATTTTGCTCGTGAAGCGTGACGGTCTTTACGCTGAGGATGGTGTTGTCCATGACCTGGAATAAGTTATGACAACAAACGTAATTATTGTTGGCGCTGGGGGGCATGGGCAAGTTGTTGCCGACATTTTGTTGCGTATGGCAGATGCCGGGGCGAATATCCGACTTGTCGGTTATCTTGATGATGATTCGCACCTACACGGCCACAGGATATTAAATGTACCCGTGCTGGGCTTCATCCGCGATATTGAGAATGTCCTCCATGATGCTATTATTGTTGCCATCGGTGATAATGCTGTGCGGCGGCAGGTGTCCGCCCGGCTGTGTAATGCGGGCGAACACTTTATCAACGCGATCCATCCGAGTGCGATCATTGCCCCGGATGTCCATATAGGCCGGGGAGTAATGATCTGTGCAAATGCTGTCGTAAACACCGGCACCGAAATTGGAGATAACGTGATTCTGAACACAGGCTGTACCGTGGATCATCACAACAGCATAGGTGGCTATGCTCACATTGCACCAGGAGTGCACTTGGCGGGAAACGTGACGGTTGATGTCGGCTCCCTGGTAGGTATTGGCAGTGCTATCATCCCAGGGAAACGTGTGGGGGAATGGAGTGTCGTTGCCGCCGGCGCGGTGGTCACGCGCGATGTCCCTGATTTAACAATGGTGGCCGGCGTTCCTGCTCGATTTATCCGTCGTCTGTCTCTAACTACGCTGGAATCTGCCCTGGAAGTGAAGTGTAAGTAATGAAGAAAATAACTAATTACTTGATGGCTTTCCTATCTCAACTGG
>WFQT01000223.1 GCA_015486895.1 Anaerolineae bacterium | reverse complement strand
GGAGAATGGAATCATGGCAGACGAAGAGACCACACAGCCAGGTGCTGAAAGCGAACAGGTTTCGCCCGTGGTGACAGAAGCCGAAGGCGAGACGCCGGCGGTGGAACAAGAAGATTTTGACAAAGAACGGGCCATGGCCACGATCAAGAAGCTGCGAGGTTTTGAGAAGCAGGCCAAGGCGCTCCAGCGTCAACTGGATGAATTGAAAGAACGGGATAATAACGATGCAACAACCTTAAGTGACCTGCAAGCGCAGGTCAACACGTTGGCAGCGGAGCGGGCTACCTTTGAGATGAAGGCGAGCACATTGGAGAAGGCTGCAACGGTGGGGTTCGTACATCCAGAAGATGCGTGGAAACTGGTGGATACCTCCAAGCTGGAATTACAGGAGGACGGAACCGTGAAGGGGCTGGAAGAGGAGTTAAAGAACCTGGCAGAAAAGAAACCGTATCTATTACGGCAAGCGCAGGTTAAGGCTGTTAATCCAGCGGCCGGAGTGGGAAATAGGGAAGAACAGTATCGACGCGAATATTTCGGTTCACCCTCTGAAGCCGATGATATTTTCAGTGGAGGCGGGGTGGTCAATTTCGGCGCCGGTAAGGAACTCGGAGAAGGGACATGACATTAAGTCAAGTAAGTTCACTAAATAGTTTGTACAGTGACATCTATGAGCGGGCGCGATTCGTCACGCGGGAGCAAAGCTTGATGCCCTCCTTGGTGACTCGAATGGGTGCGACCGGGTGGATGTCTCGGAAGATTGGAATTTGGAGCCAAGCAACGGCGGTGGCCATTGCAGAGGATCAGGATTTGGCCAATGCGGCTGAATTCTCCAAGTCGGTGGATGTAACGTTGACGCCTGGAGAGATTGGTGCCCAGTTTATCTTGACTGATCGGATGGTGGATACCGATCCGGACGGTGCACGTGCTGCGGCAGGGTATGAGCTTGGCATGGCAATCGCAACTAAGATTGACACGGACCTGGCCACGGATATGGCCAGCTTTAGCAAAGAAAAAGGTGCATCGGGGGCAGCCTTGACCATTGCTAAGTGTGCGGCGGCATTGGCATATTTGCGTAAAACCAGTATCCCCGGCCCGTTCATTTTTGTGTTGCATCCCTATGGATGGCACGATGTGTGGACAGAGTTAGGGCAACCGGCCTCGCAAAAGGCGCTTTTGGGTGACATTGCCAATGAGGCATTGCGGCAATATTTCGTGGGTCGTTTCCTGGCTGCTGATTGGTTTGTCTCCGCCAACATCAGTATTGATGGCACGCCGGACGCAGTATCGGGTGTGTTTAACCGCATGGCATTAGCAATTGATATGCGGCGAGCGCCACGGTTGGAACCATTCCGCGATCCTAGCGCACGAGCGGTCGAGCTTAACATGACGGCCGGGTATGCACATGGCGTGTGGCGTGACAGCTACGGTGTTAAGTTAACGCATGATGCGACAGAGCCATGAGGTAGATAATAGGCCAGAGGAGGCTTGACATGTTTGGAGCAGAGCGGATAGTACCAATTGTGGTTAGTTTGGATTATGACCCTGCGGCTGATGACGTGATCCCGGTGTTTGTTGCGCCGAAAGATTGTGAAATCAAAAGCGCGAAAGCGACTGTGGTTAATGCGGTGGCTGCCAGTACTGCTGACTATTTTTCCGTTGCATTACGCAACGGTGGTACGGCGGGGACGGGAACCGATGTTCTCGCCGCTGCGGTAGGCGGCACGGCTGGCTGGTCGGCGCTGGTTCCTAAAGCGTTCACGCTAAGTGAAGGGACATTATCCGAAGGGGAAGTTGTAGAAGTCGTTTATGATGAGACTGGCACGGGGACATTCGGCCAATTACTCATCCAGTTGAATGTGGTGTACGGAGTTGGAACCACATAAGTGACATAACCAGGAAGTGGCGGGAGGCCTTTCTCCTCCTTTCTCCTCCCGCCACTTACTCAATGTGAGGGAATGATGGCACGATTGGGGATGGCAAACCTGTTAACACGGTTAAGGTCGCTGGTGGATGATGCCAGTGCCACGGTTTGGACCGATGATACCTTACAGGATCGGCTTGACGAATGTCGGGTAGAACTCTATGAGGAGCCATTGATCAGCGAACCGGAAAGTGCCGATAGTGACACGATATATCTAAACTATCACACACGCTGGCGCAACTTGGAAGAGGCAACGTCGGGCACAACTGCGTGGCGCGTCTATGATGCACAGGGAACGACCATTGGGACGGCCAACTATACAGCGGATTACATTCGAGGTATCTTGACATTCACGGCCGACCAGGAAGGCTCTGCCCGGTACATTCACGCTAGATCGTACGACCTGAACAGGGCGGCGGCTAACCTATGGCTGGAACGAGCAGCAACCAAAGCCGAGGGATATAATTTTACGGCGGATGGAGCTAGCTTCAGCCGTGGCCAATGGTTTGACCATTGCCTTAAGATGTCGGAGTACTACGAAGGTCGATCACGACCTATGGTAGTGCGCATAATCCGTGATGATGTAACTGGGAGCTAACGTGTCCATAGCAGTAGCAACGGCGGAATTGACAGCAATGAAAGCGGTGCAGGAGGAGTTGATGACGGAAACCTGCACACGTAAGCGCGTTACGTCTGGACATAACGACCTGGGTGAGGCCATTGCATCTACAGCATCGGTAAGTTTGAGCTGTCGTGCGGCAAGCCCGCAACGATTACCGATGGAAATAACGGTTGGGGGAGAAGAGACCTATCAGGTGGACATTATCATCTCCGTACCGGTGGGGTCCGATGTGCTGGTCAATGACCTCATGACCTATGGTGGCGGCAATTATCGCGTAGTCTCGGTCAGTAACGGTACGATGGAGACGGCGCTTAGAATCTTGGGGCAACGATTATGAGCGACATGGACATTGTCATCACCTATGACGGCATCGAAGCGCTAAAGGGCGAGGTTCGTAAGCTGGCAAAAGAAGTTGTGGCGACTACGGCGTTTTCCGTGGAAGCCAATGCTAAAGCGGTTGTGCCGGTGCGTACTGGTCGGTTGCGCAATTCGATCACGTCGAAGGAGGAAGGCGACCTAACATGGACAATTGCCCCGCACACAGATTATGCGATCTTTGTAGAGTACGGTACACGCTTTATGCGAGAACGATCCTATATGCGGCCGGCAGCGGAAAAGGTACGAGCGCCATTTAAGGCGGCGATGGATAAGATGCTTAACAGAGCAGTGGAGGATGTGGGGCAGTGAGCGCAATTTTTGTGGTTGGTCCAGAAAGCACTGGTACTAAACTGGTTACACGGTTACTGATAGCCGGGGGAGCAATTGGAGATGGTGGCGATGTACAGCGTTTTGATACTCGCGCTTGTCCTGGCAATCAGCTATGTGTTTACCGGCGCAGTTTACCACACGGTGGATTATGGCCCAACCTTGATGGTATTGCAGATCGGCTAATCAGGGAGACAGGAGGCTTGCAGATCGTAGTAACTACGAGAGAGATGTACGCAACGACAAAAAGCGCTGTTAACCACAACCACGTTGCCAACCAGAGACAAGCACGGACAAACTACCTAAAGGCGCTGGCAATGGCAATGGCATTTGTCACGCGCCGGGAGGAATCGGTTTTTGTGGTCACCTATGAAGCCTTGGTGCTGCATCCAGGGGCGATGACCCATGCTCTAATGCAGTGGGCTAAGTTGAGAACAGATAAGGTGGTGGATATTTACGACGGTAATATAAAACACTACAACTGGAAAGGGGAATTGCAGTCGTGAAAATCATGTTTATGGCAAACGCTCCCTGGGCGACAACGGGCTACGGCGTACAGGGTAAGCATCTGACGCCACGGCTAAAGGAGCTGGGTTATGACCTGACGTATTTCGCATTCTACGGATTGGCCGGTGGGGTATTGCGGGCCAATGGGGTTAAGGTATTGCCCATGGCTAACCAACCATGGGGCGAGGACATCTTAGCCGCACACATGGCGGCCGAAAAGGCCGATGTGCTAATTACGTTGGTGGACGTGTGGGTAACCGACTGGTTCGGGCGTAAAGCGCAGAAGTACGGCTGGGACTGGCTACCGTGGACGCCGATTGACCAATCACCTGTTCCCAAATTGGTATTAGAGCGGCTGGAAGGATGCAAGTTTGTTTTGCCGTATTCCAAGTTTGGAGAGAGTGAGTTACATGCGGCCGGTGTTGATAATGTGCGCTATGTTCCACACGGCTTAGAGCCAGCCACTTATCATCCGCTGGACAAGACGCGGGCAAAGCGGACAATCGGTGTGCCGGAGGATGCGTTTGTTGTCGGCATGGTCGCCGCAAACAAGGGGCTTCCCGCCAGAAAGTGTTTTGCCGAGCAGCTACTGGCATTTAGGAATTTCCAGCGCAACCATCCGAAGGCGATAATGTATATTCACACGCTTAAAACGGATGCTCAGGGTGGTGTGGAATTCTCCGACCTTTTGGAGAACTTGGAGCTGGAAGAGGACAAGGACGTGTTTTTCACGAATCAGTATCGGTATGCGCTGGGTTTACCGGAAGGTGACATGGCCGTGCTGTATAATGCCTTTGACATACTGTCAGAGGTGAGCATGTCGGAGGGGTTTGGCTT
>WFQT01000222.1 GCA_015486895.1 Anaerolineae bacterium | reverse complement strand
GGCCTCATCTGTGGACAGGGACGGGGGGGGGACAACTGCACAAACTGCCTTAACACAAGTCGTAGTAGCAGGTATTGCAAAAGCCTAGCCCGTTTGTAGAGACAAACACTCGTTCGCTCTTACGCGGAACCTATCCCATTCCTTTTGGAGACAATGTGTCTGGTGATCGCCATGCAGCGGAGTCATTTTACTGTTGTTTGAACGATGTCCAGTCCAACCCCAACTGGCGTACAATAGCATGAAGTGTTCCCGTTTTCAGATCTTTCTTACCCCAGTCAGGTAAAGAGGCAATGCGTCTGGCAGCCGGATTATACCATTTTCGAGGGGACCCCCCGCTACGTCGCGGCAGTTCCTCACAACCCAGTGCCCACAATCTACGAGCTACCTCAGCGTATTTCACGGCAAAGCTACCGCCGTTTCGAGCCAGAACGACGTCTCGCCCCGAATTTGCTGCAGAACCGGAGGCACTGGGCGTCCCAAGTCCTCATATGCCTCCAGTATGACAGCGAGAGCATCAGCTACGTTGTCTATTGCTTCTCGCATCGTATCGCCCTCGGTGACCAACTCTGGGAGCAAAGGACAAGTTACCGTGTACTCGCCTTCGGGCTGAGGTTCAAGCACCAAAGGTAGTTTGTATATGGCTTCCATCGGTAGCTCTCTCCTTCTGCAAAGTATTGCATTGCACCGATTTTAAAAACAATTTAGCGAACTCATCCATCACATGCCATCAAACCGCCCATGGCGTTCAAGCCCTCACACTAATTATAGAGCCGCTCAACCGGTTGCACAAGGTCAAGCCTGGGTCTGACGCCAAGAATGAGCACCGCCGGCACAATGCTGCACCCTGCGGCTAGGCTTCGCACTCAGGCTGCACGAACGACCCCAACGCCGGGTCGTAACGCCGCGCCACGCAGTCGTACAGCCCAATGCCGGCATCCAGCCGCTGGCCGGTATATCGGTATGGTGACATCTGCGTGCGCGTGGTCATCCGCTGCCCGCCGTAAAGACCCTACGCATCGTCCGAGACTGCGCTCGGAACATGAGGCCACTTCGGGGCAGTTGACAAAAGGATAGGGAACACAGATTTGCACAGGCTTCGCACACAGATTTCCCTTTAATTTTTTATCTGTGTTCATCTGCGAGAATCAGCGTCCTACAGAAATATTGACAAAAAGTTGTCGATATTGACGCCCTAAGCGCCTAGTAGAGCTTACCAATGACATTGCCGCTGCCGCCCACCGTCTTGGCGGTGCTCCCTAATTGATCCCGCAGCAGGAAGAATAACACACTGCCCTTCCTCACGGCTACACGCTGCCCATCCCCGGTCACCTGCGTGATAAGAAGAAACAGTTTAGCTACGGCCAAGCGCAAATCGCCAGGGGAACTGCTCCGAGCCTGTGAGAATCTATTAGAAGAGCGAGTGCAACCCTAGGGCGGAGAAAGGCCTATCGGGCGCGGCGTACATGCCGCGCATCAATGTCGAAATCAAGATGGATGATTGGCCCACTTACAGCCGGGCGGTAGCAAAAGTGAACGCGGCACAGTTGGGGCGCAGAAACGAAGAAAGCACTTCATAGTGGCGCAACTTTACACCAATCGGGCCGTTTCGACATCACCATCTGGAAGTCAATTGCCTGCATGGTGGCTTTTTGATAGAATACATCCAGAGGCAATACGATGAAAACAAAAGATAGCCAATTCTCTCCCGACTTCCTGACAGCGGAACTTCAGTCTCGCGGATTGCTATACCTCGCGGGACCGCTCCCCGCCCCTCCAGTTTCTCAGCTGAAGGAGGAAGTGCTATTGGCGGAACTGGCACGACAACAAGACGCCCGGCTGCGCTCCGCGCTCATCCCCCTTTTCCTTCAACAACCCCACTTCGCCGGAGTCCTCCCTATAGCCCTGAATCAACTGAATCCCAAAGAGCAGATGACGTTGAAGACGTACTACACGGCGGCGGTCATTTTGCAGGATGAATTCGAGCGGGCGTTGCGGGAATATATCCCCAACTGGCATCCTCTCCCTGACCTCTATTCCACTGAATTAGGCGTGAAGCAAAAAGTAGACATCGCCACGCGTCTTCGCCAGTTGAGCGACTTTCACACCCAACTTACGGGCCTGACGATTAACTGGCCGGGTACGTATCGTCATGCCGCAGAGTCCCTTATTCACCGTCTGCAACAGGAGGTGAGATGGGCGGCTTAGCAGCGCTGGAAGTGCGACGCTTTCTGGAAACGTTGGGAGAAACGTATGAGGCGCCGGCCACCCCTTTTTCTTATCGGAGGCGGTGCGCTTTGTCTTTTGGGCAATCCCCGACGCACTATGGACATCGACTTTTCCCTAACAATCTCCGAAACAACTCAGGCCCTGTTTGGTGCCATGATGACAGTGGCCGACAACATGCGCATAGAACTCGAGGTCATTACCATTGAGGATTTCATGCCCGTCCCCGCCGATGCTTCTTTGCGACATCAATTCATCGGACAATTTGGGCCAATTGAAGTCTACATTTTCGACCCGTACACCATCGCACTCAGCAAACTGGCTCGCGGCCTGGAAACAGATATCCAGGATGTTTTGTTTCTTTTGGAGAACGAGCTAATAGAGCTGGAGCAGTTGGTAATACTTGTTGAAGAGGCGATCCCCATCGCCTGGGAATACGACGTCGATCCGGATGATTTAGGACATGGGTGAAGTCCGTCGGCTCTATGGAAAACAGCCGTGAGCTACCAACCGCTAAAGCAGGTTGGCTTCCTGGTTCATCCACATGGCCCGGACGCTGTAGCTAATCCGGGACTTGTGCTGTGTCCCCAGGCATAACACAAAAATGGGCAAGCCATCGGCTGGTTACAAACTGGACTCTGGCGAGTTCTGTTTTGGACGCAGATTCACTCAGATTTTCACAGATGATGGATTTCAAAAGCTTTAAGATATCTGTGTGCAAAGCCTGTGAAAAGGCGAACTACGCATCAAACATACGGGGTTTACAATGCGGCGCAAGATCTCAACGTGAAGCAATATGATGCGTATTTCTGGCGTGGTTCAAAAGGGCCTTTTCACATCCTTACAAATCTTCTGACTTCAGAGCGAGCCAGGCCACAGAATAACACGGAATTTCACTGAATGTCCTTTGTATCCAGCCTTTTCTGTGTCTTTCCGTGCTATTC
>WFQT01000221.1 GCA_015486895.1 Anaerolineae bacterium | reverse complement strand
GTGTGGGATAATGTGGGAAAAACAACTGCTCTGGGCTTTGTCCTGGTTTTACTAATTGATTTACATTTGGTATTATTAGCTATAATTTGACGGATGATGATACTGGATTTCCCCTAAGATTCCGTGAAAGTCTGCGTTAATCTGTGGCTAAAACCCAAAACACCATTGTCCAGTTATTAGAAATGAGATTTGGGGTATTGGTATCTATTACCCTGTTTTTTGATCGAGGAGGTTACCATGACTTTGGATGAGGAAAAAGAAGAGGAAAAGAAAGAGGAAGTCAATCTTAGCGAAGAGCTAAAATTGTTAGGAAAGCAATTCGGGGCCGTTGTAAAAGCTTTCATGGCTAGCAATGAGATGCGCGATGTGCAAGAAGAACTCCGCTCAGCCTGGAAGGACGTAGCCGATGACGTTCAAGGAGTGTTAGGGAAGGCACTGGAAAGCGATGAGGCCCAGCAACTACGCGAGAAAGCTGAAGAAGCTAAATCGTCATGGAAGGAAGGGGAATTGCAAAAGAACATCCGCCGTGAAATTAGCTCGGCATTGCATTCCGCGAATGAGCAGTTACAGGCGACAATAGCAAATTTGCAGCAGAAATCAACGGCCGGGGAGGAAACCTCTACTTCTGAACAGACGGCTACCGCATCTCCTCCCTCAGATGAAGCGAAAGAGCAATAGGCAGTATAACTATAGAATCAGCCTGAGTTTGAGCCAAAATCTGGAGTCTTTTACGAGTCAGTTCCCTAACTAGTCAGCGAATCGTACTTTAATTTGCTGGCGGTGGGTGGGTTATGTTAGAATTAACGTAGCTGCTTAGCCTTGAGCAAATAGAACGCAGATAGCGCAGATTTCACGCTGATACTCGCAATAAAGAAAATAAATCAGAAATGATCAGCGTTCTATTGTTGGGAAGGCTGAGTAGTAACGAATTAATGCTGTGAATAGTCCGTAAAAGCTGTAATGGAGACAAGTAAGTTGGCATGGGACCTACAGAGAGTTGCCCGGGGCTGGAAGGCAACGGTTGCCAGCGACTGAAATCCCCTCCGGAGCTGCAGGGTAGAAAAGCATTGCCGAGTATACTCCGCCGGTGTGCCCTCGTTACCGGGCTGGGTCACTTGTTGACCCACTGAGGTTGCACGGGGCAAGCCGTGTAACGAATCCAGGTGGCACCACGAGAGCCCTCTCGTCCTGGTTGACGAGGGGGCCTTTACGCGTCTGAAAATGGCTGTTATCACGAGGGAGGTTGAAGACCATGTTAGATATCAAGTTCATGCGTGAAAACCCAAAACTTGTAGAAGCGGCGATGGTGCAATTGGGTACGGCCGATGCGCCGGTGGCGGAGGCGCTGGCTCTGGATGCCCAGCGACGCCAAGTTCTGCAAAAAGTGGAAGCGCTGAGGGCACAACGGCGGGCTGTTTCTAAGAAAATTGGCCGCACGAAGGACCCAGTGGAACAGCAGGCACTCATTGAATCGACTCGTCTCGCTGGTGACCATTTGACGGCGTTGGAAATGGAACTGCGCCAAATTGAGTCTCAATTCCGCGACGCCATGCTGCGCATCCCGAATTTACCTGATCCTGGAGTCCCGGTGGGGAAGGATGAGCACGAAAACGTCGTGGTTAAGCAGTGGGGAGAGCCGCGGGAGTTTGATTTTACTGTGCTTCCGCATTGGGAGATTGGTGAGGCCTTGGATATTTTGGACATCCGTCGGGGGGTGAAGCTTGCCGGCAGCCGCTTTTACGTGCTGAAAGGGGCCGGCTCCCATTTGCAGCGCGCTCTCATCAACTGGATGATAGATATCCATGTTCAGGAGCATGGCTACACAGAGGTATGGCCGCCGGTTTTAGTGAGGTCGGAGACGTTGGTCGGGACAGGGAATTTGCCCAAATTTGCCGAGAACCTCTATCACGATGCCGAGGAAGACTTGTGGCTGGTTCCAACGGCTGAAGTGCCGGTGACGAACCTCTACCGGGACGAGATTCTACCGCCTGGCAGTTTACCCATTTACCATGTTGCGTACACACCTTGTTTCCGTCGTGAGAAAGCAGCGGCGGGCAAAGATACGCGGGGAATAAAACGGGTGCACCAGTTCGACAAAGTGGAGATGGTCAAATTCGTGGAGCCGGAGAAGTCTGGCGAGGAGCTGATGAGGCTACTGGATGACGCCGAGGATATTGCCCGGCGGTTGGAGTTGCCTTATCGAGTGGTGCAAATGTGTACCGGCGATTTGAGCTTCACTGCGGCCATCAAGTATGACGTGGAACTGTGGGCGCCGGGAGCCGGGGAGTGGCTGGAAGTTAGCTCGGTGAGCAACTTCAAGGATTTCCAGGCGCGGCGGGCGAATATTCGCTACCGGCCAGCAGTCGGCCAACCGCCTCGCTTCGTGCACACTTTGAACGGTTCCGGTTTGGCTCTGCCCCGGGTCATGATTGCTATACTCGAGAACTATCAGCAACGTGATGGTTCTGTAGTCGTGCCGCAAGTACTTCGCCCTTACATGGGCGGGCTCGATGTGATCCGCTGATTGGTGCCGGCTTGTCCGGGTCAGGTACTTCTCCTTCGTCCTATTTAGCCTCGGCCATACTGGCCGAGGTTTCTTTCTCCGCTCGATTTGGCGCTTTATTGTCGGCATATTTGTTGACCTTCAGTTTACTGTGAGGAATGATATAAATGTACTATTGAATCTCTGCCCTATATTGGGTAACCTAATAATGAGGAGAAATGATTTAATTTCAGGGGACATTCCGCTAAGTGTTGTGGCAACTGGAGGTACATCATGAGGCATTTGTGGCAGCTTTGGCGGCAAGAGCTGGGCGCGGATTTGGCTGAGTATGCTCTGATCATTGGACTGATTGCCTTGGGTGGGATGGGGGGTTTTGCTGCTTTAGGTGGTAATGTTGATGTTGTTTTAGGCCAAGCAAGCCATGGTATCCAAGCCCATACTGCGATAGGTGGTGGAAAGGCAGATAGCAACAACGACGTCACTTACCAAGATGACTTTGAGGATAAAGACGGCCTCAAGTGGGTTCGGCGGGGCAAGTGGAAGCATTGTGATGGCGCTTTCTGTGGTAAAGGACGATGGGATTACGCCGTAGCGGGTGATCCGACTTTACGTGACTACGATTATTCCTTGCGGCTGCGATCAGATAAGATTTTTGGCCATAAACCTTGGAATGGCACCCGAGTTGTTTTCCGCTTTCATGATCCTCACAATTATTACGCCATCGTTCCGGGGCGAAATGGCATTTTCGAGTTGGCGAAAATGGAAAACGGAAAATGGCGGCCAGCCTTAGCGACGGCTCGTAGTAGGGTAAACATCAGACAATGGCAAAACTACCGGGTAGTAGTAACCGGGAATACTATTACCGCTTACCTGAATGGTAAACAGATGTTACGCTATGTCGATCCGCACCCTATTGCTTCAGGGCGGTTTGGGGTAATCAATGATAATTCACGCGGGCGTTTCGATAATGTCATTGTGCGGCCGGTAAATCCTTCCATTCCGTCTTTGCCGCCTGTACACTTGATGCCAGCACCGCCGCAAAGGTGGAGCAGAAGCCATGCTGGTGGCAGAGTCTTCCATCCCTTACCGGTTCGTCCTGGCCGCTGACGCTGCAGGCTAATAACAGATTGGAGGTTGGCGAATATGAGTGTGCCTATGTGGAAACGATTCATGTCTCGGTGGAAGCAAGAGACAGGCGCAAGCTTGGCTGAATATGCATTGATTATTGCCGTTCTTGCGCTGGCCGGGGTGGGGGGCCTTGTCGCCATGGGCGGGAACGTCTCTGACTTGCTGAATAGAAGTAGCGAAAATGTGGCCGCAGACCAAACAGGGGACGGCGAGACACCGTCCTATTACGATAACTTTGACGGGCACGGTAATCTGAGTTGGAAATTCTACAAAAAGTGGCACAAATGTGACGGAGGTATCTGTCGCAGCGGCCATTATCGAGATTGGGCATTGGCCGGTGAGAAGACATGGAGCGACTATGAATACACAGCACGACTGAAAACAGATCGCGCTGGAAAGCACAACTGGAATGTTGCCCGGCTGGTTTTCCGTTTTCAAAATCCAAACAATTACTATTACTTGGTACCCAACAAAGATGGGCGGCTGGAACTGGCAAAACATCAAAACGGCAAATGGAAAACGTGGTTAGCTTCTGCATCTGATTACGGCGATCCTACTGCCTGGCATCAGTACAAAATACGAGTGGTTGGCAATACTATTACTGTCTATGCTGATGGTAAGCAGATGTTGCGATACGTTGATCCACATCCCATTCCGGCTGGGCGGGTCGGTGCTTACATGGCCGGTGCTCGCGGGCGGTATGGCGATGTTCGCGTTCAGCCGGTCACTCCTTCTGCGCCGGCAGGTTGATCCGGTTAACACGTATCGGCTGCTAGTATCTTCTCAATAACTTAGGGTAGCGTACCCCGTCCACGCGGGTGAACGTCTGGCGGAACGCCCCAAGAGCCCGAATTGCCCGCGTGATTCATTTTGTTTGGTTTTGACTTTTCCGTTCGGCTTTGTTATACTTTGTTTTGTGAAGGTGAGGTTTTGGAGGGATGGCCGAGCGGACGAAGGCAGCGGTCTTGAAAACCGTTGTGGTGCAAGCCACCGGGGGTTCGAATCCCTCTCCCTCCGCCAG
>WFQT01000220.1 GCA_015486895.1 Anaerolineae bacterium | reverse complement strand
GATCTGTACTCTATCGGCGTGGAGGTTACCATTGGCCGCACTTTGCGCCTGCCGGATGGCAATGTTAGCCTGTTGGTGCAAGGTAGACGTCGCGTTCGTATTCTGGAGTTTACACAGCAGTCTCCCTATCTAAAAGTGCGAGCTGTAACTTTACCGGAGAAGCACGTTTCCGGTGTTGCCGTTGAGGCGCTGATGCGAGCTGTACTAACATTCTTTGACCGCTGCGTCAAGTTGGATGATGATTTGCCGGATGATGCCTACGTTGCCGCCATGAATGTGGATCAGCCGGGGTGGCTGGCAGATTTAATTGCTCATATCATGAATTTCTCTGTCACTGACCGGCAGATGCTTTTGGAGATGTTGAATCCTTTAGACCGCCTGCAATCCTTGAGTGCGATGCTAGCCCGGGAACTGCGTATTCTAGAACTGGAAAACCATATCCAGGAAAAAGTCCAGACCGAGATGGACAAATCGCAACGGGAGTACTTGCTGCGAGAGCAGTTGCGTGCTATTCAGGCAGAGTTGGATGATTTAGGGGAATCTGTTAATGATGTTGAACTATTACGGCAACGCCTTAACGGGACACCTCTGCCTGAAGGAGCGCGAGAGAGGGCGGAACGGGAATTGCGCCATTTAGCTGCTATGCCTCCCATTGCCCCGGAAGCGGCTGTCTTGCGCACTTACTTAGAGTGGATGATTGACTTGCCGTGGCAGTTGGAAAAACGACTGGAACCGAATTTGCGAGAGGCTGCCCGCATTTTGGAGACGGAGCACTACGGGTTAAAAAAAGCCAAGGAACGCATCTTGGAGCACATTGCTGTACGCCAGTTGGCCGGGGATAAAATGAATACACCTATTTTGTGTTTTGTCGGCCCGCCTGGCACTGGCAAGACTTCCATGGGACGATCTATTGCTAAAGCTACCGGCCGTAAGTTTGTGCGTGTCTCCTTGGGCGGTATTCGCGATGAGGCGGAAATCAGGGGGCACCGGAGGACCTATATTGGTGCTATGCCGGGCCGGTTGATCGAGACCATGCGTAGTACCGGCGTCCTGGATCCGCTTTTTATGCTGGATGAAGTTGACAAGTTGGGCGTTGATTTCCGCGGTGATCCTTCTGCCGCTCTGCTGGAGGCGCTGGACCGGGAACAGAATAAGGTGTTCAGCGATCATTACTTAGAAGTACCTTACGATCTCTCTCATGTATTTTTTATCCTGACGGCTAATTCACTGCACAATATCCCTCCGGCGCTGCTGGACCGCATGGAGATCGTCGAATTTCCCGGCTACATTGAGACAGAGAAATTGGAAATTGCCCGGCGGTTCTTGCTGCCTCGTCAGGTGGTTTCCCATGGGATGGGTGATTACCGGCTTCGTTTCCCCGATAAGACCATTTTGCGGTTGATTCGCGAATACACCTATGAAGCCGGTGTGCGTAATCTAGATCGTAACATTGCTAACGTCATTCGCAAAGTGGCCCGACGCTTGGCTGAAGGGCGCAAAGCTCCACACGTGATTACGCCGGCCAGTGTCGAACGTTATCTGGGCCCGCCGTACTACACGTTTGGCAAACGCTACGAACAGGATGAGGTAGGCTTGGCCATGGGGGTAGCCTGGACAGAAGGAGGTGGTGATGTGATGCCGGTTGAGGTCACGATCATGGATGGAAAAGGCTCTCTTTTGCTCACCGGCCAGATGGGGGATGTCATGCAAGAATCGGCTCAGGCGGCTCTTTCCTATGTGCGTTCCCATGCCGCTGACTTCGGTTTCGAGGATGCTAACTTTAACGATATAGACGTGCATATTCATGTGCCGGAAGGAGCTGTGCCTAAAGATGGCCCTTCCGCCGGGGTGACCATGATCACGGCGTTGACGTCTGCACTCAGCGGCCGGCCGGTGCGGCATGATGTCTGCATGACTGGTGAAATCACTTTGCGGGGGCGAGTGCTGCCGGTTGGTGGGGTGCGCGAAAAAATCTTGGCGGCGCAGCGCGCTGGTATTCCAGAATTGATATTGCCTAAACGGAACGAAAAAGACTTAGTGGACATTCCTAAACAGGTGTTAAAGCATGTTCGCTTGTACAAGGTTACTCGCGTGGAACAGGCATTGGCTTTGTCGTTGGCAGAAGAACATTTTCAGCAGAGGAATAGGGTAGCTTCATGATCGCTAACTCCTGGCGGGACATTCGCGAGGATACAATTCTCCAATTGCTGGCCGAAGGGGTTGGCCCAGCATATGTTGCCTTAGGTCGCAAGCCAACGCGCAAAGCGGTCATCGAAGCGCTCATTTCCCTGGCCAACAACGATGGGGGGATACTCCTTTTAGGCAGTAAGCAGGATGGCCGGCGATTGGTGGGACTAACGAATGTAGAAGCGACTCGCAACTTATTATTAGAAATGGCTTTGGCCGCGACGCCGCCGCTGCGCTTGCCTGACCCCCTTGCTTTGGTGATAGATGGAAAGACAGTCTTGGCGCAGGTAGTGCCTCCTGGCTTGCCTCACGTGTACAGTTTCTCCGGCCTGTACTTGATTCGTCAAGGCGAAAAGAATGTGCCGTTGACGGCGTACCAGTTACAACAACTACTCACCGAACGCGATGGTCACGGCTTCGAGTCGAAGATTGTTCCCGATGCTACTCTACAGGATATTTCTGATGAAGCTGCCAAGGCTTATTTTAACCACTTGAGCCGGCCGGTGGGGGAGTCCCTGGAGGCTTTCTTGGCCACCCGTGGTTGCTTACGCCAAGATAACGATGAACGACGACGCCCTACCTTTGCCGGTATTTTGCTTTTCGGCCGAGATCCGCAACGTTTCTTGCGCTCGGCGACGATAACTGCTGTCCACTATTCTGGCACGGAGATGAAGGACGAGTTTGTACGCAGTGACATTGGTGGCACTTTACCGGAGCAGGTTGAAGCTGCCGAGGCTTTTATCCGCAGCCAGATGCCGGCGCGAATGCGCATTGTGGGATTGCACCGGGAAGAAGCTCCACTATATCCTTTCGTTGTGGTGCGAGAAGCTATCGTCAATGCCGTGGCTCACCGCGATTATGCTGTGCGAGGTGAAGGCATTCGTGTTTTGCTTTTCAGCGACCGATTGGAGGTATACAGCCCCGGCCGGCTGCCGGGCCACGTAACGCTGCAAAACTTGCGTGACGAGCGTTTTTCTCGTAATGAGAGCATTGTCCAAGTGCTGGCCGATCTCGGCTTTATCGAACGTCTTGGTTACGGCATCAACCGCATGCTGCAAGCAATGGAGGAAGCTGGATTGCCGCCGCCAGAGTTCCAGGAGAGTGTAGCCGGATTCCGGGTGACATTGCGGTCGAAAGCTGTGGCGACGGCGGCGACCAGGCGTTGGGATGAATTATCTCTTAATTTGCGTCAGCAGTTGGCATTGGCTTACTTGCAGGAGCACCTCCGCATTACCAATCGGGAATATCGGACGTTAGTGCCGGACGTGAGTGACGAGACGGTGCGCCGAGACCTGGCGGAAATGGTGGAGAAAGGTTTGCTGCTCAAAATAGGCGATCGTCGGGCTACTTATTATGTCTTGAAGCGGTAGAATGTGGAGGCCAACGCACGGCCTGTTTATTTCCCGACCCGGCGGTGGTACCAGTTCCAGCCTAATCCAACGAGAAGCAGCAGTGCGGTGAG
>WFQT01000219.1 GCA_015486895.1 Anaerolineae bacterium | reverse complement strand
TTCGTTCTCAGACGGTTGTCCGCTCCTCGTTTACCGATTTAGCTCGTCAGTACTTGCGTTACGGCTATTGGAAAGTGCAGATGTTGGCTTTGCATCCTTGCTCCTTGCGGCTGCGGCAGGTGGCAGCTCCAGCATTACTCCTTTTAGTGCTGATGGCAACCTTTTTACCCGGGGGCTACTGGAGTCGCTGGATTGCGGTGCTGCTGTTGACTGCTTATTTCGTGTTCATCGGCATGGCGGCTACTGAGCTGTCGCTGATAACGCGGTTGCAACTGTGGCCTCGTTATTTGCTGGCTTTTCTCGTGCTGCATTGGTCGTGGGGCGCCGGCTTCTGGGCTGGCATGGTAGTTGCTCCCCTCAACCGTTATGCGCAGCCCACCTGGGCAATAGAGATAATGAAGAGGAAAGTGGAAGATGGCTGACTTCCACCTGGTTTCTCCTTTCCGACCCACTGGCGACCAGCCGCAGGCGATTCAAGCGCTGGTGGAAGGAGTGGAAAGGGGCTACCGCCACCAAACGTTGCGCGGGGCAACGGGTACTGGCAAAACTTTTGTTATGGCTTCCATCGTGGAAAAGCTCAACCGCCCGACGTTGGTGATCGCACATAATAAGACTTTGGCCGCACAACTTTATTCCGAGTTTAAGGAGTTTTTTCCTGCAAACGCGGTGGAGTATTTCGTTAGTTATTACGATTACTACCAGCCGGAAGCGTATATTCCGAAGAATGATCTCTACATCGAGAAAGATGCTGACATCAATGAGGAGATTGATCGGCTGCGACTGGCTGCCACCGCTGCTTTGCTAAGCCGACGCGATGTGCTGATTGTGGCTTCCGTGAGTTGTATTTATGGCTTAGGTGATCCGGAACGTTTTGGGGAAGTGGCAATTCGCCTCCGGGCCGGACAAGTTTTCGGTCGTGAGCGCTTTCTGCGCCGCTTGGTGGACATTTACTACGAGCGCACTAATACCGACCTGACCCGGGGCAAATTCCGGGCTCGCGGCGATACGGTAGAGGTCTCGTTGGCTTACGAGGAAGCGGTCTACCGGGTAGAGTTCTTCGGTGACGAGATTGAGCGTATTGCCCAGGTTCATCCTGTCACAGGGGAGGTGGTGCACCGTCTGCGCAAGCTGACAATTTTTCCCGCTAAGCACTTCGTCACGCCAGAGGAAAAGCTGGCGGAGGCAATTGGCGATATTCAGGAAGAGTTAGCAGAGCGGCTGACTTATTTCCGCCAGAAGGGCAAACTACTGGAAGCTCAGCGCTTGGAACAGCGAACCCGTTACGATTTAGAGATGTTGCAGGAAATTGGTTATTGTAGCGGCGTGGAGAATTACAGTCGCCATTTAGATCGCCGCCCGCCCGGATCGCCGCCCTGGACACTGTTAGACTATTTCCCGAAAGATTTCCTCCTTTTCGTTGATGAGTCGCACATGACGCTGCCACAAATCCGCGGTATGTATAACGGCGATCAGTCAAGAAAGCAGGTATTGGTGGATTACGGTTTCCGTTTGCCGTCGGCGCTGGACAATCGCCCGCTTCGTTTCCAGGAGTTCTTGGAACGGATAAACCAGGTGATTTTTGCTTCCGCGACGCCGGGGCCGTATGAGGAAGCTAATACTGCTCAAATGGTAGATCAAGTCATCCGCCCTACCGGCCTTCTTGACCCTAAAATTGAAATCCGGCCGACGAAAGGTCAGGTTGATGACCTGCTGGCGGAAATTAACCGGCGGGTAAAGCGGGGTGAGCGGGCGTTGGTAACAACCCTGACGAAGCGTATGGCAGAGGACTTGTCTGAGTATTTGGCGGAAATGGGCATCCGGGTGCATTATTTGCATAGTGAAATTGATACTATCGAGCGGGTGCAAATTTTGCGCGACTTGCGGTTGGGTGTTTACGATGTTGTCGTTGGGATTAACTTGTTGCGGGAAGGGCTGGATTTGCCGGAAGTGTCGCTGGTGGCCATCTTGGATGCAGACAAAGAAGGCTTTTTGCGCTCCGAGTCGGCGCTTATTCAGACGATGGGCCGGGCGGCCCGTCATGTGAATGGCATGGCCATTCTTTACGCTGACCGAGTGACGGCAGCTATGCAGGCAGCTATTGATGAGACAAATCGGCGGCGGGAGATTCAGGAAGCGTTCAATCAGAAATACGGCATTACGCCGCGGAGCATTATGAAGGCGGTGCACGATTTGACAGAGCGAGTACGGGAAGAAGTTGTCACGGAGTCATCGCCGGAGTACGATGCCGAGGGGGTGGCGGGAACGATAGACTTGGCGCATATTCCTCCGCCGCGTTTGCTGGAGATGGTAGACATATTGGAGATGCAAATGAAGGAGGCAGCGACTGCTTTGGAGTTTGAGAAGGCGGCGGCATTGCGGGATCAGATCATTGAACTGCGTAGGGCTGCTTTGGCTGATTTGCCCGCTTGGGAGAGGGAAAAGAGCTTGGCTGATGTGATGGGGAGGGAGGTGATATGAGCAGTGTTGTGCTAGTATTGATGCTTCTCTTGACGGGTCTTGTCAGCGGCTCTTTGGGGGCCCTGTTGGGGCTGGGCGGCGGAGTTTTCATTGTCCCGGCGTTGACCCTCTTGTTCCATTTCTCCGCGCCAGTGGCGGTGAGTTCTAGTCTAATTGCCGTTGTGGCTACATCGTGTGGCGCTTCTGCTAATTATTTGCGCCAACATTTGACGAACATGCCATTGGCACTGACATTAGAGCTATCCACCACGGCCGGGGCAGTGGCCGGGGGCCTTGCCGCCGGGCTGGTGAGCCACGATGTAATTTTTGTTCTGTTTGGGTTGATCGTGTTTTTTACAGCGTATTCCATGTTACGCTCTGTTGCACAGGCGGCGTCTTCGTCGCCGGAGAGTGGCGACCAGATGTCCACTGCTGTTGCTAATGACAGCTACCAGGTTCACAGTTGGACAGCGGGTCTGGGTCTGACTGGCTTAGCCGGTATGCTTTCTGGCATGTTAGGTATTGGTGGCGGAGTTGTCAAGGTGCCGGCTATGTATCTTTTTATGGGGATTCCGCTGCGGGCGGCAACAGCGACCAGCAGTTTCATGGTGGGCGTAACGGCTGTTGCCGGAGCGTCTATTTATTGGGCCCGGGGGGATGTGCATTTGCTGGTTGCTGCTTCGGTAGCCGTTGGTGTGTATGTAGGTGCGTCTCTCGCTTCTCGCTATCTCCGGCGGGTGCATAATCGTTTCTTGATTTATCTTTTTGCCGCTGTGCTGGTTTTTGTTGGCATCAACATGATGAAAGCTGGGTTACATCTCAATCTGCCTGGGATTGGAGGTTGATTTGCAGTTTCGAGATTTGGAGCTGGATGAATTGTTAAGCCGTGTGTTACGCTTGGGTTCCATGATAGGACTTTTCTTAGCATTTGTCGGGGTTGTTCTCTTGGTGTGGCAAGCGGGGCGCGTTTCTAATCCAGAGATGGCTATGGCTTATCCGTTGAATAAGCTACCGGGAGCATTGCTACGCTGTGATCCGAGGGCAATCGTGGAGTTGGGCTTGCTGTTGCTGTTAGCGACGCCAGCGGTTGCGGTTCTGGTGGCGTCCTGCGCATACGCGCAGAGAAAGAACTGGCGCCCTTCATTCATGGCAGCAGTTCTTTTGTTGATTTTGTTGTTAGGTGCTTTTGGGAGGGGGTTGTAGAAAAGCGGGAGCGGCGGAAGATTAGCCTCCGCCGCTTCAGTGGAGATGCCGGGAATCGAACCCGGGTCCGAAGAATTCGTTGACAGGTTTACTACAAGCTTAGTCGTCACTTTTTTCTCGCCCGATGCAGTCTCTGGCGACAAAGGCTGTACTAGGCCAGTCGCTATTTCTTAGGACGGTAGTTGCGACCACCACCGACCGCATCCTCTCATTCTGACAGTGTTACCGCCGCTTAGAGGCCCAGCAACGGGCACCGCAACCGTCTCTTGACGGCTGTTTTGTTTGCCTAAATGCCTTAGGCAGCGATGGCTACAGGAGCCGCCGCTGGGCGGGCAAAGGCAAACAGAGCACCAGTTTTTTTGGCACTTAATTTTTTTGCCCGTTTTTACGAGGTCAGGCGCCTCGGCTTGCAACCTGACACCAGCCTTCCCCGTCGAAGCCTGTCATCCCCAGGTAAATTATAGTCTGGACTCTAACGTTTTTATTTAGCCACAAAACTTCACAGATTTGGGCCGAAAAGCAGAGGTAAATCTATGTTAATCTGTGGCGAAGATAGTTAGGTCAAGCCTGAAACGTCATTTTCGCCAGACTCTAGTTATAGTATAGCATATTTTTTGGGAAATGCAACCCTTTTTGGTTATGATTGCCTCGGGAACTATTTTGTATGCTATCGTAACTTGTACGCTGGACTTGCTCTGGTTCTTATGCCTGGCGACTGCTTCGGAAATAGGACGCAGATGACGCAGATGAACGCTGATTTCCGCAGATTCCTAAAAAATTATCTGCGTTAATATGTATAATCAGCGCAATCGGCGTTCTTATCGCCACAGTTGTGAAACTTGCCTGCGCAGGTTGAATACCAATCGCCGCAGGACGATTTTGCAGACGTTGCTGTGACTTATGGTCGCCAGGCTGAGTAGTTACGGTAAAAGCAAAACAAACATCCAGAGCAAAAATTGCACAAAAATCACTATGTGTGGTATAAGTTCATAATGCATTGAGAGAAATTTTTTCCACTGGGTGGGCCGAATAAACCAATAGGTGCCGAAGTTAGTATCTTTAAGGGGAACCGAGGCCAACCAATCACAATCACAATACCTAATGAACATGCCCTGAAAATGGCATTACCGCTTGCCCCTTGACTCTATGTTGCCTACGCCAGAATTTGTCTGGGAAGTGATCCCATAGTGTCAAAGGGGTAGATTTTCCCCCATGCCCATATTCTCCTTGTTGACGTTGGCAGCGAGAATCTATCTAAGAGCATGAACGTCCGTACCGCTTCCTCAATCACGCTGAGCGGCTTAGCGAGTTCTATTGAGTTCTGTTAGACAATCCAAAAGAAAGGAGGAATATATCGAGAAACTGTTTGTGGGCACACCTTCATCTTCAACGCAAACATTGATGGTGGTGTGCATAATCACTAAGGCGGATATCTTTCGTTTGTTAGTGAGAGATCTCAAGGAGTGCGAAGCGGTCGTTTAGAGGTGAAGAAAAGGCAATCGAGCCTTTTAGGGTCCTTGCCGTGCAGTGAATTTGCGGTAAGGGGAAAAACTTTCAGTTCGGGAAAGGAGAAAAGAGCTATGCGTAAGTTATTGTTTGTCCTATTGGTTGTTGTTATGGTGGTTCCTTTGGCTGCCTGTGGCGGCAAGGCTACGCCTACAAAAGCACCCGTAGCTACGAAGGCACCTGTAGCCACGAAGGCTCCTGCCCCTGCGGTAAAGACTCTGACTATCGGCTTCACCGCTTCCGAGACAGGCAAGTACAATGTTGAGTCTACTGGTCAGGAATTAGGGCTGAAGCTTTGGGCTAAGCGTGTCAACGGTGCCGGCGGCTTGAAGTTGAATGATGGGAACACCTACAAAATTGCCCTCAAGTCCTACGACGACGAGAGCAAGAAAGAGCGTGTACAGCAGCTTTATACTCGTTTGATTAACGATGACAAAGTAGATCTGCTCGTTAGCCCTTACTCCAGTGGGCTAACTGACGCTGCGGCGGTGATCGCTGAGCAGTACAAGAAGATCATGGTAACCACTGGCGCAGCAAGCGATGCTACCTACAAGAAGGGCTATGCCCATGTCTTCCAACTGTACACTCCTGCCAGCCGCTACCTGACCAGCGTCCTGGACCTGCTGAAGGCTAAGGATCCCAGTGCCAAGAAAGTTGCCATCGTTTACGAAAAGAGTAAATTCGCCACGGCGGTGGCAGTAGGCGCCAAGGCCTATGCCGAGAAAAATGGCTTCAACGTAGTCATGTATGAGGGATACGATTCGGGTACCAGCGACTTCGGTCCGTTCATCAATAAGATCGCAGCCAATAAGCCGGATGCTATCATTGGCGGCGGCCACTACCAGGATGGGTCTACATTCTCCAAGCAGCTTTACGAGAAGAAGGTACCTGTGAAACTGGTTGGCATCCTTGTTGCTCCTTCTAGCCCGAAGTTTGCCGAGTTAGGTGATGCTGCTGTAGGAATCACCGCTCCGGCTCAGTGGGCAGCAGGAGCCAATTATTCCCCAGAAACCGCCAAAGCAGCCGGATTCGAATGGTTTGGCCCCTCCAGTGGAGAAATTATAAAAGCCTTCGCCGGAGCTGGTGTCAAAGAGCCAAGCTACCAGGCTGTTGGTGGCTATGCTGCAGGCTTGATCCTGGAGAAAGCGTTGCTGACTGCTGGGTCTCCTGAGGTAGCGAAGGTCAAGAAAGCTCTTGAAGACATGAAAATCATGATCTTCTACGGCTCTTACAACGTCGATACCTCTGCTGGAGCTCATGGCCTTCAGATTGCACACGACATGGTGGTTATCCAATGGCAAAAAGTTAGCGGCAAGTTACAGAAAGTTATCGTTTGGCCTGAAGCAGCTAAGACTCATAGTGCAATTTACCCACTGCGCTAAGGTCAACATCGGTTCGTTTGTTTAAAATGTCCATGAGCCCTTCACTTGAAGGGCTCATGGACCCTTACAGGGAGGTTTTGATCCATGTCAATAAACACATTAGCTGCGTCCATCATTGATGGCCTGCTAATCGGCTTTGTCTACGGGATAGCAGCCATGGGACTGACCCTTATTTGGGGTGTTATGGAGGTGATAAACCTTTCCCATGGAGCGCTAATCGCTCTGGGGATGTTCGGGGCACTGTTGGCCGTCCAGAGCTTTGGGCTATATCCATACTTGGCATTCATCCTGGTGGCGGCTTTTGGCTTGGTGTTGGGTATCATTGTTTATAGCATCGCAATCCACCGTATCTTGGACGCTCCCGATCTGACGACGTTGCTTTCTACCTTTGCCGTGAGTATGATCATCATTGGGGCTGGCACTGCTGCCTTTACCACTTCTCCTCGCAATATAGAGTTTAGTCTTGGCTCGGTCAATGTGGGAAGTTCAATCATTTTGGGCACGAAAGTTGTTGCGGCCATAATTGCCATAATAACAACAGTTTTGTTGTATCTCTTCTTGTACAGAACGAGGACTGGCAAATCCATCCGGGCTGTTGCAAACAATAGAGCAGCCGCGGAGCTCATGGGTATACCTTCCACCAAGATACTGGCCTTGAGCTTTGGCATAGGAACACTTCTGGCTATGGGGAGCGGAGCATTGATAGCCACACTTTTCCCCTTTACCATCCTTTCCGGATCCACCTACGAACTCAAGAGCTTCGTTATAGGGGTGCTGGGAGGCCTCGGCAATCCGGCAGGTTCACTGGTCGGGGGACTTATCCTTGGTTTCATCGAGGGGCTCATTCCCAACTTTATGGACACCAGTTGGACCCCTGTAATTGAATTCGCCCTGTTCGTACTCATTCTCCTGGTGAAACCACAAGGACTTTTTGGATCAGAGGAGTAATCATGAAACGAGTCTTTACGTCTCCCTTTCTGTGGCTAGGCGTGGCGTTCTTTGTGGTGTTGGCTGCCTGGCCTATGGCAACTAACGACCCTACGCTGCGGGAGGATCTTTTCCTAATACTCATGTTCATTACCATGGCGCTTAGCCTGAACATTATCTTGGGCTTCACAGGCTATGTCAACTTCGGCCATATTGTTTTCTTTGGGCTTGGCGGTTATATGGGGATCTACGTGATGAGCATTCTACATTGGGGACTTTTCACTGCCATGTTAGTTGGAGGCATAAGTGCTTCCGTGCTCGCGTTCATCCTAGGGGCAATAATCCTACGCTTGCGAGGTGCTTATTTTGCTCTGGCTACTATCGGCATCAACGAAATGATGTTGGCGTTTGTGTCTAATTTTAAGCCATTTGGCAGCGGCATTGGCCTTTCCTTGGATTTTGGAGTGTACAAAGCGTATGGTGGAGCGGGCAAGGCCTTATGGTTGAGTTTCATCCTCCTGGCAATTGCAGCCTTACTTGCTTTTATCATCACCTTTGTTCTGAAAAAGTCCAAGTTTGGTCTTGGCCTTATGGTCATCCGAGAGGATGAGGACGCTGCCATGGTCATGGGCATACCAACTCCTACTTTCAAGAACCTGGCATATACTCTCTCGGCGTTCCTTCCTGGTGTGGTCGGAGTGCTTTACTTTTTCAAGAATGGCAATATAGAGCCGGGAGAGGCATTCAACTTGGAAATGTCCATAGAGGTACTCGTTATGATCATGCTCGGCGGATTTGGAACAGTGAGCGGTCCTGTCATTGGCGCTGCTCTATACGAAGAAATCCGTAGTTGGCTGATTGTCAACCCGCTTCTCCAGAGTATGCATCTGGTTGTAGCGGGGATTCTGCTCTTGGCGATCATTTTGTTTGTGCCCATTGGCGTCGTTGGGTGGATTAGACAACGTCTGCCGTTGGTCCGGAGGTATTTGGAATGAGTGCCCAGGTGATTTTAGAAGTTGAGAACGTTGTCAAGAACTTTGGAGGACTTACTGCAGTCGACCGTGTTTCCCTTCAGCTTCGCGAGGGAGAAATTCTCGGTTTGATAGGTCCTAACGGAGCCGGGAAAACTACACTTTTCAATGTCATAAGTGGTGTGTTCCCTCCAACCTCTGGGCATTACCGCTTCATGGGTAGGGATATTACGGGCCTGCCTGCTTACAAGATAGCCAGGTTAGGTATTGCCAGGACACACCAAGTCGTCCGGCCGCTAAGCGAGCTCACGGTGCTGGAAAACGTGACTGCCGGTGCGTGCTTTGGTAGGGGGAATCAGTCACTGGGAGAAGCTGAGAAAACGGCTGTGGGAGTCCTGGGGACAGTTAATTTAACCGAGAAGAAAGATACATTAGCCGGCAAGTTGAACCTGCCGCAGAAAAAGCGTGTGGAGTTGGCAAGAGCCCTTGCAGCTAAGCCATATGTCTTGCTCTTAGACGAGGTTCTTGCAGGGTTGAATCCAACCGAGGTGTCTGTGGTGCTGGATATAATCAAGGAGATTCGGGAGAGAGGGATCACCATTTTGATAATCGAGCACCTTATGCACGCAATAATGAGGATTTCCGATCGGATTATAGTCTTGGACTATGGGCAGAAAATAGCCGAAGGCACACCACAGGAAATAGTGAATGATCCCAAGGTGATTGAAGCATATCTCGGCGACCCCAAGCTGGCACAAGCTTTAGTAAGAGAGAGGGGGGAGCGATAATGGGATCCATACTGGAACTTCAAAATGTCTCTTCCGGATACGGTGAGGTTCAGGTATTGTGGGATATTTCCATGAAGATGGAAGAGGGGAAACTCACAACTCTCATCGGATCCAATGGTGCTGGCAAAACTACCACACTCCGTACCATTATGCACCTGATACATCCTTGGAGTGGTAAGATTCTCTTCAGAGGGCATGACATCACTAACAAATCTGCCCATCTCAAGGTTGCATTGGGACTCGTCTTGGTGCCCGAGGGACGGCAGCTTTTCACCAATATGTCAATTATGGAGAACCTGGAAATGGGTGCTTTCTCTGATAAAGCCCGCAAGAAGATGGAAGGCAACATAGAGAAAGTCTTCGAGCTTTTCCCCAGGCTTAAGGAGAGGAGAAATCAGAAAGCAGGGACCCTTTCCGGTGGTGAGCAGCAGATGTTGGCCATCGGGCGTGGAATGATGGCTGAGCCAGACGTGCTTATGTTCGACGAGCCTTCCCTGGGTCTGGCTCCGATCTTGGTGCAGGAGCTCTTTGGTATTGTAGATCGGCTTAAAGAACAGAAGTTGACCATGCTGCTGGTGGAGCAGAACGTACACCTGGCCTTGACGGTTAGCGATTACGTTTATGTGCTGACAAGCGGCCGGATGGAGATCGAGGGTCCTGCTGCCGAGGTCCAGAAAATGGATAAGGTTAAAAAAGCCTACCTGGGAATTTGACCTTGGTAAGACTATCTAACCTGGCAGTGCCAGAATTAAATAGCTGACCACGGGTTGCACAGATTACACAGATTTCCACGGATTTTTGTTTTATCTGATCTACATAATCCGCGGTTGCAATTGGCCGGGCGGTTGTAGATTTCCCTACTAGGTCTCGTAGATGGTGAGAATGTTTTTTCCGAGACTGCTTGGGCGATTGTGTGGCACCTGTGATCTGTGCATCAATGCAGACTTTTTGGTAGAATTACTATAGGTAACCTAAAAGACCATCAGGAGATGATGGCGATCGTTTTGATCCCGTTGTATGATAGCAGCGTCAGAAGCAAGTACTATACGAGATCTCTATTAGCCGTGAGATACGGACAAAATGAAACGAACCATGCCTTACTTTCCTAGAGGAGGATCAATATGAAGAACTTTCTCGTTAGCGATTGGATGTCAAAGAAAGTCATTACTGTTGGGCCACACACGTCTGTACCCGAAGCTGGTCATTTGATGCGCCTGAATAGTATCCGCCGTCTTCCCGTCGTAGATAAAAAGGGAAAAGTAGTTGGTATCATTACCCAGAGTGATGTGCGGGAGGCTTCCCCTAGTGATGCAACGACACTGAGTGTGTGGGAGCTGAATTACCTCCTTGCTAAACTGCAAGTTGAAGATGTGATGACAAAGAATCCCATTACCATTCACCCAGATGATACTCTCATGACAACAGCGAGACTTCTCTACGAGAATAAGATTGGGGCTCTGCCCGTCGTGGACGAAAAGGGGATTATTCAAGGGATCATCACGGAATCGGATATTTTCCGAGTGCTCATCTGTTGGATGAGAGAGGAGTGTGTCCCGGATAGGACTGTTACTCAGTGACAGCTTCTTGTTGCATAAAAGCCTTTTCACGACAGTTATAGTAATACTCAGCAAAAACTACGTCGGCCGCGAAGATTTTGCTGCTTGGTTAGACCTTTTGTTGGAACGTTATGGGACACAGATTAACGCGGATACACCCTGGTTTTGTTGTTTTTTATCTATGAAAACCTGTGTCCAATTTCTACCATCTGGGATAGACTGCTTGCTTTACATTAGTACCTTACCAATGGAATTCTTGTACACTGGGCAAAGATTTGGTGCAGAGGGAGAAAATTAGCCACAGATTTCACAGATTATGCAGATTAAAGAATTTAAAAATCTGTGTTAAGCCGCGTAATCTGTGGATCATTTCTTCACCTCGACAGGTCCACGACGAGCTTTTTGGTTCTGGCTCGACCAGGTTAGGGAGATACTGTGTAGAAAGGAATTTCTCATGAAGAAGTTGATCGTTTTGTTGTTAGTGCTCGTTCTGATCGCCGTCGTTCTCCCTGCCTGCGGTAATAAGAGCGGTGTGGTGGGAGGAAAGGCTTGCTCCATTTTATTTGGTGCGGCTGTTTCCATGAGCGGGAAGTATGCCGAAGAAGGAAAGTATGTCAAGAACGGCTATAACCTGTACACCGAAGAAATTAACAAACAAGGTGGCATTAACGTTGATGGCAAGAAATGCATCGTCAAACTAAAGATGTATAACGACGAGAGCAATGCTGATCGCAGTGCTCTGTTGGTTGAGAAGCTGATCACGGGAGATAAGGTCCAGTTCTTGTTGGGGCCCTATGGTTCTGGCAATACTTACGCAACTACCGCTATTGCTGAGAAGTACCAGGTTCCCATGGTAGAGGCGAATGGTGCTGCGACCGAGATCTTTAAGCGCGGCTTCAAGTATTCTTTCGCTGTGCTTTCCCCGGCCCCTAACTACATGCGAGGGATCATTGATTTGGCCTTGGCACAGGAAACCAGATTGAAAACGGTGGCCATCATCGCCGAGGATGCTGTCTTTTCCTTAGAAGCAGCTCGGGGCGCCAAGGACTATGCTGAGAGTAAAGGCTTACAGGTCGTTTACTTTGATAAGTACCCTAAGGGTGCTAAGGATATCTCTTCAATGATTGCCTCCATTGAGAGCAAAAACCCCGACATCATGCTTGGTGCTGGCCATCTGCAAGACACGCTGTTAGTGGTGAAGGAGTCTAAGGCCTTGGGTTTGTCTCCTAAGGTCTTTGGCTTCAGCGTTGGGCCCACGTCCCCTGATTTCCGCAAAACTTTGGGCAAGGACGCTGATTATATCTTCGGTGCTGCCCAGTGGACACCGGAGATGAAGTATAATGCGGACGATGTCTTTGGTACGCCACAGAAGTTCACAGAGATATACAAGGCGAAGTACGGTGAGATTCCGCCTTACCAGGCTGCCGAGTCGGCTGCGGCGCTCATTGCTTATCAGAAGGCCATCGAGGCTGCTGGCTCACTGGACAGGAGCAAAGTTCGGGACGCTTTAGCCTCGCTGGACTATAACTCCTTCTACGGTAAACTGAAGTTCGATAAGCAGGGCATGAACGTTTATAAGCCCATGGCCGTGATGCAGAACTTCCCCGACGGCAAGTTGTACACTGTCTGGCCGGAGGAGGTAGCTATCAAGGCCCCGCTCTATCCTTTCAAGCCGTGGAACCAACGGCGGTAAAGTTTTGGTAAATGGATGCGGCCTGTAATTACAGGCCGCATCTTTCTTCATGGCATCAACCCAAATAGCAAACGTAACTACCAAGGTACTGCTCGAAAGCAGCTTGTCAATGCCAAAATCATCCACAGATTCCACAGATTACACTGATTTTATTGTCTTCAATCTGTGAAATCAGTGGTTAAAAATAGGGTGACCTTAGTAGTTACTAGCAAACGAAAAATATCTCGCCTGAATTGGGAGGGACAAGGTTGGCCCAGGAGAGGTGGTTTTAATTTAGATCATCCATAG
>WFQT01000218.1 GCA_015486895.1 Anaerolineae bacterium | reverse complement strand
GCTTTACGGGCGGAAGCGCCTTTCTTCACCTCGACGACAACGCGTAGTCCTTCTCGGTCTGACTCGTCTCGTAAGTCACTGATGGTGTCTATGCGTCCCCGATGCACTAAGGCTGCGATCCGTTCGAGAAGGGTACTCTTGTTAAGCTGGTAAGGGATTTCAGTGATGACAATGCGCTGCCGGCCTTGTTTGTCCAGCTCGATTTCCGCTTTTGCCCGCACTGATAGAAGCCCTCGGCCAGTAGCGTACGCCTGTCTGATGCTGTCCCGGCCCAGGATTTCACCCCCGGTGGGGAAATCAGGCCCTTTGATGAACTGCATCAACGTCTCCACGCTGATGGATTCCCGCTGCTCATAATGTTCGATGATATAATGGAGGGCAGCATTGATTTCAGCTAAGTTGTGAGGTGGAATGTTAGTGGCCATGCCCACGGCGATGCCGGAGGCGCCGTTGAGGAGCATGTTGGGCAGTCGAGATGGTAGTACCGTCGGCTCGGCCAGGCTGCCGTCGAAGTTGGGTTGCCAATCTATTGTTTCTTTCTCAATGTCTTCCAGGAGCTCTTCAGCAGTGTCGGCGAGGCGCGCTTCAGTGTAACGCATGGCTGCTGGGCTATCGCCATCAATAGAACCGAAGTTCCCCTGTCCGTCTACTAATGGGTAGCGCAAAGAGAAATCCTGTGCCATGCGAGCCATGGCCTCGTAGACAGCGCTGTCTCCGTGGGGATGATATTTCCCTAGGACTTCACCGACAATACGGGCGCTTTTACGATAAGGAGAGTTGTGGCGTAGCCCCATGCTGTGCATAGCGTAAAGAATACGCCGCTGTACCGGTTTTAGGCCGTCACGAATATCCGGTAAAGCGCGAGAAACGATAACGCTCATGGCATAATCTAAGTAGGAATCTCTCATTTCGGACTCAATGTCCACTGAGGAAACTTTGCCGATCTGAATGTCTGTGGTTAAGGTGTTCTGGTCATGCATACAACGGGTTTTCTTCCTCTCTACTTGTCTGACGCGCTGGCGCCGGGCACTGGTGATTCTTGGATACCTACATTATAATGTAATTTATCGATTTTTGCGAATAGCGTTATCGTAAAGCCGTGTTGCCGAGAAGAGGGATGCTATGCTCTCCGTGTTGCTCCTGCTGTCATTTTTGTCTGCGTTGCTAACTATTTTGGGGAAATACAGAGGTCCACTGTGGCTCATATACCTTTTCAAGCCGCTGGCCATGGTGTTTATCCTAACGATTGCTATCCGAGCAGCAATAGGAAACTGGGAACTGTATCAGATTTCCCTGGTGGTTGGATTGCTCTTTTCCCTTGCCGGCGATGTTTTCTTAATGCTTCCCTCTGATCGCTTTTTGCCGGGATTGGTGAGCTTTTTAGTGGCCCACGTTTTTTATATTGTTGCTTTCACCTCTGTGGACGGTTTCGCTTTCTCCTGGTTGTTCCTGCCCTATTTGCTGTACGGCGTCATCATGGTTTATGTGTTGTGGCCTCATTTAGGGAAAATGTGCGGTCCGGTGTTGCTTTATATGATCGTTATCTTGGTAATGGGTTGGCAAGCGGGTGAGTTGTGGCATCAGGCGCGAGATGAATGGCGGCTGCTGGTGGCAATTGGTGCCTTGCTGTTCCTGCTGTCCGATTCGACGTTGGCGTTAAACCGGTTCCGCCGGCCATTTGCTGCCGCTGAAGCGATTAAATTAAGCACCTATTTCGCGGCGCAAGCCTTATTGGCGCTTTCGTTAAGTTGGGTTGCATAATCAAAGATAGCGGACAATTGCTGTCTGGATGAAACTCTTCCACCGTCGAAGGTGTCAGAACTCATAGATGTAATTCTGCTGGACAAATTTTTGTGGTAAATGTTCGCTCCTCGTCTTCACAGTTTCTCCACTATCTCCGCTACCGTTGTCTCATCCGGGTGCAAATACCTCGCTATTGTGTGCCCGCCAGGCACTTAGACAAATTTACTACACTTGACACATTTTATGTCAGTTATATATAATATTATGTGTGATGAGGTGAAGTAATTCTTCCGTTTGATAGATGTATTGGCCCACCACGGAAGCACATATCTCTCTTTCACTTGAGGATGATGTATGGGAATTACCAACCACGGGGACCAATCGATCAGAGACCAGTTAGACGCGCTGCATCAAGAGATACGTCGGATGCAACAGGAACAGCAACAAATACAGGATCATGCGCAACACTGTCGAGAGCAATTAGAATTCGTTGAAGCACTGATAGGCGCCATCGGCAGAGGTGAACCGGCGCACAAAATGCTTACCCTGCTCACCGACCGCATATGCCGCCTGTTTCACTGCAGCAGCACCAGTGTCTCGCTGCTCAGTGAGGACGGCAAAACGCTGCACATGGAACATTACGCGACCACAGCCGCTTTTCAGAAAGCGGTCGAAAAGATCGTGGGTAAATCCATTCCTCCTCCTTTACCTTTGGATATCTTTCTCCAATACAAAGCCGCCCTCGAGAGTTGTCACCCCACTGCTATCCACGATCTTGCGTCTATTAATAGTATCATAGCTAAGCTCGTACAATTTGTTGATTTACCAACTTCTATACGAAAACAGTTCGAGAAAAAACCGGACCATATTCGCCGCTTTTTGGGCATCAACGCCATCCTTTGGCTACCGCTTTGTGCCCAAGAACAGGCGATCGGTTTATTAGAGTTAACCAGGGATATACCATTCTCTGTAACTGAATGTCAGCAATTGCAAACCATGGTAACAGCGGCAGGCGCGCTCATTCACCTGAAACAACGCGAACAGCAGTTTATAATACAAAGCATAGCTTTGGAATCGGCAGCCTGCGCCATCGTGATCACCGATCGGGAAGGAAATATCGTTTGGGTCAACCCGGCTTTTACCCAATTAACAGGATACCCCGCGGCAGAAGCACTTGGCCGCAACCCGCACATCCTCAAATCGGGCCAGCACGATCGCCCGTTCTACCAAACGCTCTGGGAGACAATCTTGGCCGGCCAGGTGTGGCGCGGCGAAATCATCAACAAGCGCAAAGATGGCACTCTTTATACGGAAGAATCAATCATTGCCCCGGTCAAAAACCAGTCAGGGGTCATTACCAATTTCATTGCCATCAAACAGGATGTCACGCATCGAAAACAGTTGGAAGCAGCGTTGCAACAACGGGAACAGAATTTCCACGATGTCGTCGCTCATGCGCCTTACGGCATCCTCGTCATAGATGAAACAGGGCGTTTCCTCTTTGCCAATCGCAAAGTAACCGCTTTGATCGGTTACACGATTGCGGAATTACTACAACTGAATTCCGAGATAATGATTCCGCCGGAAGATTTGCAGCGGATACGGACGTTACGCCATAAGCAGTTTCGCGGCGAACCGGTGCCAGGTCATTATGAACAAAAGATTCTGCGCCAAGACGGCACGGTTGTCTTGGTGGAATTTACTATTACCATGACCGACTGGAACGGCCAGCCGGCTGCGTTGGTCATAGTGCAGGACCTCAGCGAGCGCCAAAAGATGATCGCCGATCTACAACAGCGGCAGGCGGAACTATCGCTACTCAACCGGGTCATTACCGCGGCGACCAAGGCCGGCGATCCGGAATCCATTCTGACCATCGGTTGTCAGGAATTAGCGCACTATTTCAATGTGCCCCAAGCGGCCGCGGCGCTGTTCAATGACGATCAGACGCAAGAGACAGTCGTCGCCGAATATTGCGCTGCTGGCAGGCCTTGCGCCACCGGTACGGTCCTCCCTGTAGTCGGCAACCCGGCGACGCAATATGTTATCGCCCACCGCCGGCCATTGGCCATTGCTGACGTGCAAAGTGACCCACGCCTGGCCCCCGTCCACGAAATATTACACCGCCGCGGGACCATTTCCATGCTGCTCCTCCCTTTGACCACCAGTGATAAAGTTATCGGCACCATTGGCCTGGATTGCTTGCGAGAACGCGTGTTCAGCAGTGCTGAAATCCAGTTGGCGGCCAATGTCGCGGGCGCTGTAGCCCAGGCGGTAGCCAGGACGCAGCTTCTCAAAAAG
>WFQT01000217.1 GCA_015486895.1 Anaerolineae bacterium | reverse complement strand
CATTAAGCAGTTAGTCCACGGCGAATCGTTACACACAGTGTGCGAGGAAGCGCACTGTCCGAACATTGGCGAGTGCTGGGGACGGGGAACGGCGACGTTTTTGTTGCTGGGGGATACTTGCACTCGTTCCTGTGGCTTTTGCAATATCAAAACCGGCCGTCCTTTGCCGGTGGATGAAGATGAGCCGCGGCGAGTTGCGGAGACGGTGAAGCTTATGGGACTCCGCCATGCAGTGTTGACATCGGTGACGCGCGATGACCTGCCGGACGGCGGGGCGGCCATATTTGCCGAGAGTGTGCGGTTGATCCACCAATTGGTCACTGGATGCACGGTGGAGGTGCTTATCCCTGATTTCCAGGGGGATGAAGAGGCCTTGCGAACTGTTATGGAAGCGGGACCGGAGATTTTGAACCACAATGTGGAGACCGTACCGCGGTTATACCGTCGGGCCCGGCCCCAGGCAAAATATCCCCGTTCCTTAGAGGTGATTCGCTTGGCTAAAGAGATTCGGCCAGAGAGCATAACTAAATCCGGCATTATGGTGGGCTTAGGAGAGCGTTGGGAAGAGCTGTTGCAAGTCATGGACGATCTGCGGGCAGTGTCGTGTGACATTTTGACTATCGGCCAATACTTACAGCCTAGCCGTCACCATTTGCCTATTGAGCGTTATTATACGCCGGCGGAATTTGACTTACTGAAAGAGGAAGGATTAAGTCGCGGCTTTCGATTCGTGGAATCGGGGCCACTGGTGCGTTCTTCCTACCATGCTGACGAGCAGGTATCCCTTTTGAGATCGGCTCACTGAAAGAGTGCGCATACAACGTGTCTGTTAAGGAAAGCGTTGCTGAATTACGGGAGCGCGTGCTAAGCGAGTTGAGTGGCGCCCGGGTGGCGCTGTTAGCTGCTACTCGTGATGTCCCTTACGAACAACGGTTCGTGTTAGGCGTAGCACCAGATCGCTCGGTGAAAGATATGCTTAGTGAAAGCATCGCCTGGGAAAGCTGCTTGCTGACCCGCATTCAGCAATTAGACCACGGCGAGACGCCGGATTGGCAGGAGTTCTATGAGGGCGTGGAGAACTGGTTGGCGATGCAGGTGCAGCACAAACGTAGTCTGACTTGGACAGAGATTCTGCGGGAATATTACTGGGTCCGGGAGGAAACGCATATCACTTTGAGCGCCTTTAGCGATGATTTCTTTCGGCAAACATTCCCTTATCCCGGGCCAGGCGGCCAGATAAGCATTGCTGATCTCCTCCTAAACATTGCCAGGCGAGACCGGCGAAGTGAGCGTCGAATCACAGATTGGTGGCAACGGCAATCTGCCTGATCAAGACTACTGGCTGCTTCCAGCGCTTGCTTCGGCAGGAATTGGCGTGGTTGAGACTACCTCTTCTTCCCGCGTCACCAGTGCCGGGGCTACTTCTGTGGCGCAGTAGGGACAGATGTCCCAGGAAACATCGATGAGACGGCCGCAGTTGGGGCAAGGACGGCGCAGCGGAGTGTGGCAGTAAGGGCAAACTTGCCAATCTTTCTCTACCGGGCGTTTGCAGTTAGGGCAGACGAGCGTATTTTCGATCTGCTGTAGTAGCAGGTCTTCTTCCAATGCCTGGTCATAGATCTCGGCTAACGTGCGATGGGGGCGCAACAAGAGGTAGATCAGCCAGCCGGCCGGGCCTAAGAGCAAAACCAGTAACGGTGCGAAGATTAGGGCTAAAATGTCTCGGGAACGGGCGTAGATGTCCCGGAAAGTCCAGATAGCTAATCCTAACCAAAAAGCCACGGTGAAGGCGGCCAAAGTGGTAATGATTGTCTGGACGATGATGGCGATCTGATTACTAATCTGGGCAGACATTCTTTTTTCTCACCTCTTTATATCCCGCTGTAAGGGTGCGGGGTGATACTTGACTGGACTCTGACGTTTTTGTTTGAGACACAGAATTTCACCACCTGATTAGCTCCTGGTGCTATCGTTTACTTTCCACATGGATATTCGTTTGTGAAAACATGTTGGCGTGTGACGCATTGCCCAGGGATTATGGTCAATGAGTAGACGCACCGAATTTGCTCGCCGTTCCGCCGGTGAATTCATAGCCTACAGCGGGCCATTATACATCAGCCATATCAGTTCAGCAATAACATGCCCGGCGAACACGCCAAGGAGGTTCCCCCATGTCAGTGACTGCGAATAGCTATACGACTCGAATCTTAGACTTGCCTAGCAATGAGCGACCTCGGGAGCGTTTAGCCCACTACGGGCCTGCCGCTCTTTCTACGCCGGAACTGCTGGCCATTATTTTGCGGGTGGGCATGGAAGGTCGCAGCGCTATTCACGTTGCGGAAACGTTGCTGCGTGATTTCCGAGGGCTGAGTGGCCTGGCGAAAGCGGACTTTGGCCAGCTCTGCCAACAAAAGGGAATCGGAGTGGCAAAAGCAGCGCAGATCCAGGCGGCATTGGAATTAGGCCGCAGGCTGTTGAGCGAAGCACCCGATGCCGGAATAGTTATCCGTTCCCCTCAAGACGCGGCGAACTTGTTGACCGAGATGCGCTTCTTAGAACAGGAAGAGGTGCGGTTGTTGTTGTTGAACAACCGCCACAGCGTTACCCGGCAGGTGATGCTTTATCGCGGCTCGCTGAACCAGGCAAATATTCGCGTCGCCGAGGTGTTCCGCCGCGCTATCCGGGAGAATAGCAAAGCGATCATCTTGGCGCATAACCACCCTTCTGGAGATCCAGCTCCTTCCCCTGAGGATGTTCAGGTGACCAAGCAGATTGTGGCTGCTGGAGAACTTTTGGATGTCGCGGTATTGGATCACCTGATTATCGGCAACCCCGGCTTTGTCAGCCTGAAAAGCCGCAATTTGGGCTTTAGCTGATCATTACCTGGCCTCCCCCTATAGGGATTTGTATTGTTTCTAAAACAGTGTTCAGTATGTGCGTTAAGTTGAGGCTGCTTTCATCTAAGCGCGTAGGCCTCTCGTTCAGTGCTACACTGCGGGCCACCGCGAGGGCAGTTTTCTCGCGGACTGTTTCCTCTCTATTGCTTGGCGCTTGTTACTAAAGCTCGCACACGGTCGGCAAAACGGCTATTAGCTTCCCGCAAAGCTGCCTCGGCATCTACCTGCTCTTGTCGAGCTTGTTGTACTATTTGCAGGAGGTAGTCTCCCAACGCCTCAGGGGTCAGGCTGTCCGGCAAAAGGTGCTTTGTCGGCGGCAAAGCCGCATCCAGGCGGTCGCTGGCTTTGCGCAAATATACCGCTGCCTGTGCCAAAGCTGGCAGCGTCCGGGGGACGGAGACAAAGGGATCATAGACTGTTGGCTTTCTCCCTGGTTTCGAGGCTGCATTCTCCGCTTTCTTGATTTCCTCCCAGTTGTGTAAGACCTCCTCAACGCTGTTAACGGTAACCTCTCCGAAAACGTGGGGGTGGCGGCGAATTAACTTGCTCACAATACTATGAATGACATCTCCCAAGCGAAAATTTCCCTCTTCCGCTGCAATCTCAGTGTGTAACGCTACTTGCAGTAGCAAGTCACCTAGCTCTTCTTGAAGGGCCAGCATATCTTCGCGGTCAAGTGCGTCCAGTACTTCATATGTTTCTTCCAGCAGGCTCTCTCTCAGGCTTAGGTGCGTCTGGGCCCGGTCCCATGGGCAACCGCCGGGAGCTCGCAGACGGGCCACCACGTTTTGCAAGGCGGTGTAGTCGGCTGCTTTCTTCCAGGATGGTACGTAAAGGGCAGTCAGGTGGTCGAAAATGACGTCGCTGTGATCTAAGCGGTATAACGGCAGCTCCCGTGCGGTGGCGCGGGAGGTGCCGGCTTGTCGCACTAAGAAAACAGGATGCTCCTCCGGGTAAGCGGATAGTAGCGTCAGTTTAACGTCGCTAGCTAAGGCGCGACTGTATAGTTGTGCCAGCAAGAGCGGATGATCGGGCGAGGTGGTGGGGAAATACTCGCCGGCTAACAGCATGGCGTCGTATACTTGGCAGCCGTCCATAGGGTCGATGTGTAGCAAGTCGCAAACTGGCTCCAAAAAGCTCAGGCCGGCAATCACTTGCACTTGAAAGCCATTGGCTGCGGCAAGCTGTTCTAATCGAGGCGTGGTAGCTTCCCCCATGCGCGGGTGGCCCGGCACGGCATAGACAACCCGGTTTGTGGTGGATAGCGCTTCGACCAGGTTTGCTACGATGGCGTCGTAAACATCGCTGAAATGGTCATAGCGGCCGTACAGGTTATCAAATGATTGCCATGACCACTCGGCGGGGAAATGTGCCACCGCCGGGTGCTCCTGTGTGCGCAAGTAAATAGTGTCGGCCTCTGCCAGCAGGCCCCACGCTTCCCGCGTGATCAAACTCGCCGGCCCGGGACCAAGCCCAACCACTACAATTTCTCGTTCCTCTTTCACCAGCAGATTCCTCCGCCGTAGGTTTATCGCCTGGATATGTTGTCAGGATAGCAGGGAGCAATTCAAAGTGAAAGATGTTTCCCCACATTGTTTGGGGACATTCCCTGAGTTACCTGAATAGCCATTTTCAGTAGAGTTGCCATGGGCCTGTGGCGCGCCACGGCGGATGAAAATGAGATCAGCGTTCATCTGTGTCCTATTTCCAATGGGGTCTTCCTTCGTCCTCCAAAACCTGTAGTTCATTGTCCTGATGCGCTGCACAAAAATTCCGCCGTTCTGGCATGAATATCCAGGGTTAAAAGTCTTTCCATACCCGGGCAACTGAATCTGGGCGCACGTGCAAGTGCCATTCGCTGGTATAGCCGTACGGTGTAATTAAGACCTGGTAACCGGTATTGCGCAGCCGTTCGGCCAAGTCATTCAGGAAAGACCAGGCAAAGTCGAAGGAGGCACTTTGGCCACCTAAGTGAGCAAAAGAGTGTAAGACGATATTCTTATAACCCACTTTGTTCACTTGCCACTTAATCTGCTTTAGTGTCTTGCGGAAAACATGGCTGCGATCTTCCGTGTCCTTTTCTTCCACGTGGATAAAAACCAGGAGCAAGTCGGACACGTCGCCGCTTAGTTCCTGCTCGGGCACCTCTTCGACGCTCTGCACGCCTGGTTCCCACTGAAAATGATATGCTAACCAGCCTAACATTCTCATTCTGTCTTTCCCTCCCGGCCAAAGAGATATACCATTTCGGCTAATTGCTCGGCATACACCGGCCGTAAATCTCCTTTTTGAAAACGCCAACTCCAATTCCCGCCCAGGCTGCCGGGTAAGTTCATCCGCCCTTCATTGCCCAGGCGAAAGACATCTTGCAAGTTGACCATAGCAATGTCGGCCACTGAGCGGTAAGCTAAGCGTATGAAGTCCCAGGCGAAGTCCGCACCGCTTGAGCCGATATATTTGATGGCATACTCCTGCTCCTCCGGGGTGGCTCGATCTTGAAACCAACCGCGGGCTGTATCACTATCATGAGTGCTGGTGTAGACCACACAATTGCGCGGGTAATTATGTGGTAGATAAGGGTTCTCCGGGTCGCCGCCGAAAGCGAACTGCAATACCTTCATGCCGGGGAAGCTGAATCGTTCCCGCAAGGCATCGACCTCCGGCGTGATGAAGCCCAGATCTTCGACGACGATTGGGATAGCCCCTAAGGCGGAGCGCAGGGCGTCGAAGAAATGGACACCGGGGCCTTTGACCCAGCGTCCTTTTACCGCTGTTTTCTCTCCGCCGGGCACTTCCCAGTAAGCTTCAAAACCTCGGAAGTGGTCTAAACGGACGATGTCAACCATACGCAAAGTGGCCTGGAAGCGTTCTATCCACCACTGATAGCCTCGCTCGGCTAATACATCCCACCGGTAAATTGGGTTGCCCCAAAGCTGGCCGGTGGTGCTATAAATATCCGGTGGCACCCCGGAGACGACAGTCGGCCAGCCGGTTTCGTCCAAGTAGAAGATGTCCCGGTGTGCCCAGATATCGCAGCTATCGTAAGCGACGAAAATGGGAATATCTCCCATGATGCGCACGCCGCGCTCGTTGGCATACTGCTTGACGGCCTGCCACTGGCGGAAGAAAAGATATTGGATGAATTTGTGGCTTAGGATTTGCCGGTGCAGTTGGTTTTCCCATGAGGCAATGGCCTCCGGTTGCCGGTTCTTAATTTCATCTGGCCATTGATACCACGGCGCCCCACCGTGGGCATCTTTGAGGGCCATGAAAAGGGCGAAATCATGCAGCCAACTGCCGCTTTCCCAGGCAAAACGGTCAAAAGCCTCCTTCTTTATCGCGTCCGCATGGACCGAAAAATAATCATACGCTCCCTTGAGTAAAGGTAGCTTGTAGTTAATGACAGCACCATAGTCCACCCGCTCTGGTGGGAAAACCGGTGCCCCGTCCAAAGCGTTCGCCGGTAAAAATTCCTCCTCTACCAACTGCTCCAGGTTAATCAACAATGGATTGCCCGCAAAGGCGGAAAATGATTGATAAGGCGAATCCCCATAGCCGGTGGGGCCCAGGGGCAAGACCTGCCAGATTCCTTGCTTGGCCACAACCATGAAATCTAAAAACCGATATACCTCGGTTCCTAAGTCGCCGATGCCAATCTGCCCCGGCAGAGATGTCGGATGCAAAACTAAACCGCTCGTGCGTTGAAATGTCAAACAGAACTCTCCTTTCCAGAAACTACTGCCCGTCGGTGGAATCTGTGATTCCCGTTATTACTACCTTTAGCTTAGCTGCCGCCCCCAAAGTTGGGAGGGGTTTGGCCCTCTCCCGCCAGGGATTGGAGGCATGCTGGTCACGCTGGGGAGTAGAGATGGCCTATGGCTGGCAAGCCATTTACTTAATGCGATCGCAGGAGCACCCGGGCCGGCGCGCCGTCGCCATCCGCAATCTTTAGCGGCAGGCATATCAAATCGAATTCCCCTGGTCGTGCATCTTCCAACTGCAAGTTTTCTATGATGACAATGCCGGCGCTCAAGAGCCGACGATGGACGTCTCCATTGCCGGTGAGGGCTTCCACTGAGGGCCCATCCACACCCACCAGGGATACTTCGTTTTCCACCAGCCAATTCGCGGCAGCTAAGGAAAGCGGAACGAAGTCCATGTATGCCTTGGGAGTCTGGCCTGTGGAATTGTGGGCTTTTGTGCGCAACAACAGCCGCATCCCCGCCCGGGGTGTCACGCTGTTTTCCAAATCATTGGCAGTGATGACCTCTGTGTCCATCATATTTACTACTGTTGCCCGGCCGAGGCAAGCGCTCAGTGGAATCTGGTCCACCGTTTTACCGTCGGCGAGGAAGTGCGCTGGGGCATCCACATGAGTGCCGGTGTGGGTGGTCAATTTCAACTGCCGCACAGTAGCCTTATCGCCGGCAGCCACTAAGCTAAGCAATTTCACTTCCACTTCTGGGTCACCGGGCCAGACCGGCATTCCGGCTTCAAGGGTCATGGTCACATCGTAGATTGTCATTTCTCTTGCCTCCATGTCCAACAGCCACGAGAATAACGCACCCGTGGCTGCCAAATTCCCTGCTTATTCGTAAATCCAAGGGTCGATGCTGCGCTCGTAGCTGAGGATCTCCTCCTCGGAGAACCAGAGAGCAATCTCGGTAGCCGCTGTTTCTGCTCCGTCAGAGCCATGGATCAGGTTGCGGCCGATTTCTAAAGCATAGTCAGCGCGAATTGTACCCGGCTCCGCGTCAGCAGGATTGGTTGCCCCCATGGTACGGCGGGCAATCTCGATAGCGTTCGTACCTTCCCAAACCATCGCCACTACCGGCCCTCTGGTGATATAATCCAGCAGGCCGGCAAAAAAGGGTTTCCCCTTATGCACAGCGTAGTGCTTGGTAGCAAATTCCCGGCTCAGGTGCATCATTTTCATTCCTACTAAGCGCAACCCTCGTTTCTCTAAACGACTAATGATTTCCCCCACCAGACCGCGTTGCACGCCATCTGGCTTAATCATGATGAATGTGCGTTCCACATCATCCTCCCATAAAATAGATGCAATTCTCCGGCAGCAGTGATGGACTGTCCTCTGCTGCGGTTGCCTCGTAGTATAGCACAATCAGAGTTAAGCCAGAAAACAGTTCCAAGTTGGCCGTTAAGGACTTTTTTGCTACAATGCCCCCGCAAAAGCTATCCTGACAAAGGGGAGAAGTTTCAAAATGAGCGATTCAATGTTGCAGCGGGCGCAGGCAATAGCGGATGACCTGGTAGCCATCCGCCGCGATATCCACGCGCACCCAGAACTTAGCTTTCAAGAGAGGCGTACATCAGCACTCGTTGCCGAGATGTTGCAAACCATGGGGATTCGTGTGCAAACGAAGGTAGCGAAAACCGGCGTGGTTGGCCGGCTCATTGGTGCGCCAGATGGCCCGGTGGTAGCGCTGCGGGCGGACATGGATGCCCTACCAATCACCGAGGCCAATGATGTACCTTACCGTTCCACTGTGGATGGCGTTATGCACGCTTGTGGCCATGATGCTCACACAGCCATGCTGTTAGGCACGGCCCGGCTGTTGGCGGAGGAAGCGGCAGCGGGCAATATCCCTGGCGAAGTACGTTTTCTCTTCCAGCCGTCGGAAGAATCATCCGATGACGAGGGTAAAAGCGGCGGGCGGCGTATGGTCGAAGAGGGTGTTTTAGATAGCGTAGATGTCATTTTCGGTCAGCACGTGCGTAATAATATGGCAGTGGGTTACATCAATTTAACTGCCGGCAGTGTTTCTGCCTCCAGCGACGCTTTCTATGCCACCATTACTGGCCGGGGATGCCACGCTGCTTACCCCCACACTGGCCTCGATCCGGTGGTCTTGACTGCCCAGGCTATCATGGCTATTCAGAGTTTTGTCGCCCGGCAGATTGATCCCCGGGAAAGCGGCGTCATTAGTGTAACCATGATAAACGCAGGCACTGCTACTAACGTGATACCCAACAATGTGGAAATTGCTGGAACCATTCGGGCCTTGTCGCCAGAAGTGCGGACACAGCTTCACAATGGCCTGCGCCAAGCCCTTTCCGTTGTGGAAACGTTAGGTGGCAAATTCGCGTTAAACATTCGGGAGGGATATCCACCAAACATTAATAATCCGGCTGCCACCGCTTTTCTACAGCGGACCATCACAGAACTGCTGGGGCCGGACACCATACAGGAATCGGGGCCAGCGATGGGTGCCGAGGATTTCAGCTTCTACGCTCGGGTGGTACCGGCGGCATTTTACAATTTAGGTGCCGCCAGCGACGGTGAGCCCTTTGGAAACGCGCATACGCCCACTTTCAACATTAACGAACGAGCATTACCTATCGGCACTGCCATCATGGCCCAGGCCGCTCTCCACTGGCTGCAGACATACAAGAAAGGTGATAAGAGCTATTAACCATCACGTCATACGACATTCACATCCTTTGGGTCAATTGCCCAGCGTGCTCTGGCATGAGGGACGATTTGATATAAGTTGGCCAGAGAATGCTCGTGCTGTGGGGTGCATCTTCCGGCTGCGACTGCACGACGGTAAGCACTTCTATAATCTTGAAAGCAGTGCCCTGGCACCCGCTTCAGTAGAGGAAACTGACGTCATAGGGGAAGGGCCCTTAGTTTGTGAAGGCCGACGTCTGAGTCTTTGTTATCAGGTTGATGTACCGGCAGTGCATTTTTGCTGGCAGGCCACTCTCTGTGCCGGCCGACCTTATCTGATTTTGACGATGACACTGACTAATTTGGGGAAGAAAGCGCTAACTCTACGAGAAGCTGTGCCGTGGGAAGTGCGGTATCCCTCCGGCGACTTAGCCTTGCCCGGGTTGAAGCATCTGTGGAACGCTTATATTGAAGGTTGGCAGTCGTGGAGCTTTAGCGGCAGCGTCGCCGAATTTCAACGACAGCCTCACTCTCGCTGGACGCGTTTCAACCACTCGGCTTTCGCTGGTGGTGTTGATTACCCTACCGCTCATGGTCACTTTATCTCTCATGGGGTCGCGGTTTTGAGCAGCCGCACGAATCCGGCGGCTACGCTCATCGCTGGCTTTCTGCGGCAGCACCAGCACTTCGGCGTGGTAGAGATACGCCGCCGGCCAGATAGACCCCCGGATATGGCTTTGCGCATTCTTGGCGACAATACATTGATCCCTCCAGGGGCAACTTGGCAAAGCGAGCCAGCGTATCTGGAAGTCTACGGAGGGGCACGGCGTGAGCCGTTGCAAACGTACGCCGAACTGGCCGGCCAGTTCGGCGAAGCTCGCTCTTTGACGAGATCTGTGCCCGTGGGCTGGAGCAGCGAGCGAAGGCAGGATCGAGGCAGGCGCGAGAGTGAAATCTTGCGCAACTTAGATGCCGTGGTTCAGTTAGCTACAAAAGCTCCGTTAGATTTAGTGCAGATTGATGAGGACTACCAGGGGAACGAAGGGAATTGGCGGGCCAATAATGGATTTTCCCATGGCTTGGCCTGGTTAGCAGAACAAATCCAGGCTGTTGACAAGATGCCGGGCCTGTGGTTAGCACCGTTCACTATCGCTCCTCATGCCAGTCTGGTACGGACACACCCGGATTGGATTTTGCGTCGCCCGGACGGAAAGCCGGTAAATGTTAGCGCTGCCCATGGGCATTCCGCCCATGCCTTGGACGTAACTAACCCGGATGTGCAAGCGTGGACTCAAAAGATTATCCGGCAAGCTGTCTCTTGGGGCTATCGCTTTCTAAAATTGGACAACCTCTATGCGGCAGCGCTGCCGGGAAAGCATTGCCGGTCAGGACTTTCTCGCGCCCAAATAGCATACCAAGCTTATCACCTACTGCGGGAAGCAGCCGGGGAGGAGACGTTTCTCTTGGGTTGCAGTGTGCCTTTAGGCAGTGCTGTCGGCGTCTTCGACGCCGTCCGAGTAGGGCCAGACGTGGCTCCACATTGGTTACCACGGCGGTATGGGTTAGCTTTCCCTTTCCGCCGCGAGTGGGAAATGCCATCCCTTCGCAACGCCCTGCGCAATGCTGTGGCCCGAAGCGTCTACCATCGCCGGTTGTGGCTGAACGATCCGGCTACTCTTATCTTGCGCCGTCGCCATTCTTCCTTGACGGATGAAGAGATGCGCACCCTGCTCACTGTGGTTGGGCTTTCCGGCGGGCTGGTCATCGATAGTGATGACCTGAGCCAAATGAGTGAACGCGAGCAAGCCTGGCTGGCAGCGTTGTTACCGCCATTGCAGGAAGGGGCGGTGCCGTTAGAATTGATGCAGACGGCGAAACCGAATCTCTATGCTTTGCATCTGCGCCGGCCCTGGGGAGAAGGGCACAGATTAGCCTTGTTAAACTGGGATGATGAAAAGCGTACGCATACTTTGGAGTTGGGGCCATTAGGGTTAGACTGGCAGCAACCCTATCACCTGTTTGAGTTTTGGAGCGGCCGCTATTATCAGGTGACAGATGGCTATGTAATTTTGAGCGATTTGCCGCCTCATAGCGCCCGTCTTTTCGCCATCCAGCCGCTGGCTCCGGAACCGCAATTGCTGGCCACCACCTTTCACCTGAGCATGGGCGGCGAAGTAGATGGCTGGAAACGCTTTGCCGGCGGTATCCTTGCCCATATCTCTTTGGGCCGACAGGCAGCGGGCGCTCTCATCATTTCCTGTCCATCGGGCTGTCGGCTGCGAGCAACCCAGAGCGGCGATACTTTGCCAGTTGAATCAGTCTCCGAACACGTCTATGCCGTTTCCTTAACCGTGGATGGCGCTGCCGAGGTGGAACTCCGATGGGCGTGAAGTGGCAACGCAAAATTCTGTTTCTTGCCCTGGCTTCACTGTTGGTATCTGTTGCCGCTTGCAGTTGGGCAACGCCGCCGCGGCCTATGCCAACTCCCTGGTCAGTGGCAGCGCCTTTTCGAGGGATATACGCGCCGGATAGAAGCAAGCAAGCTCTCATCGCCGGGCGGGCGGCATTAAAGGAAGATAACTTAGCAGCAGCGGAATTGTATTTTCATCAGGCAGTAGCTCAGCAGCGCGGCAAACCAGCGGCCCATATCGCGCTGGAATTTGCTATGGCAGCCCGGGCGAGAGGAGACTTGACCATGGCGTTGACCTATGCCAGACAAGCGGTGGCTATAGCTCCGGCATGGGCCAATGGCTGGAATGAGTATGCTTTCATCCTCTACAAGCAGCGAGATTATGAGGTTGGTCGCGCTGCGGCCCAGAAAGCAGTCGCTTTGGATCGCCGCCAGTGTTGGAGCTGGTACATTTTAGGCCAAGCCTATCAACAGAGAGGGGCTAATGATGAAGCCTTGCAAGCATACAGGAAGGTTTTCCTTAACGGCGGGAAAATAGCCGCGGCGGGATTGCAAGCCGGCCGCATCTACGCAGCCTACCACCAGTATGAGGATGCCATCGCCGCCTATCAGTACGGTTTGACAGCCGCCCCCAATAATGTTACTCTTCTCTGGAATATATCTCAAGCCTATGAAGGTGCCGGCTGGTGGCATGACGCTTTGGACACTTACCGACATTACTTGGCGGTAGCCCCAACCGGCCCCCACGCGGAGGCAGCACGCCTCCGCTTACGATTGCTCTCCTGGCGCCGTTAACAAGTGCCAGTCAATGCCGAGTTAGTGAGCGTCCGTTAGAAGTTCAACTTCTACGAGAAGTTGAACTTCTAAACAAAAGAGATAGTTAGGTTGAGCCTAAAACGTCATTTTCGCCAGCCCCCCAGTAAGGAGACAGTATGAATCAACAAGATGGCGATCTGGTCTACGATTACCCTGCTGTGGAAGCAGTGCTAACTCGTCACGAAGGCAAAGGCCGGGCCGGATTGCTCCCTTGTTTGCAAGATTTGCAACAGATCAACGGCTGGCTGACCCCGGAGCTTTGCCAACTGGTTGGCCAACGACTGAACATTCCCATCGCCGACATTTATGGTGTCATTGATTATTACGCCCTCCTCTACAAAGAGCCGGTTGGTCGAACGATCATCCGCGTGTGTGACGATATTGCCTGCTACTTAGCCGGCAGTGAGGAAGTGCTGGCGGAGTTCAAAAAGTGGTTAGGCATCGGACCCGGCGAAACAACGCCTGACGGCAAGTACACCCTGGAGGTACATCCTTGCTTAGGCTATTGCGACCAAGCACCCATGGCGCTGGTTAACCAGGAAATCCACGGTCACCTGACACCAGAAGCCGTGGCTACCTTGCTGGAGGCAAAATGATGGCCGCACAAACGCAGATCCTGACGGAGCGCATCGGCAAAATTGACCCTTCCAGCTTGGAAGAATACGTGGGTAGTGGCGGCTTTGAGGCACTGCGCCGGGCGCTGACGCTTTCGCCGGTGGACATCATCTACGAGGTGGAAACATCTCACCTCATCGGCCGGGGCGGCGCTGCTTTCCCCACCGCCTTCAAGTGGAGGGCGGTGGCTCGAGAAGAAGCACGTCCCAAGTACGTCGTTTGCAATGCCGACGAAAGCGAGCCGGGCACTTTCAAAGATCGCTACCTGATGGAAGGTGACCCCTTCCGCATCATAGAGGCGCTCGCCATCGCCGCCTACGCTGTGGGCGCCAACAAAGGGTACATTTACATTCGGGGCGAATACCCCTTGGCTTACCAACGGCTGGCCCACGCGGTGGAGGAAAGCCGTCGAGCTGCTTACTTAGGCTTTAATGTCGGGGGGAGCGACTTTTGCTTTGACATCGAACTGTACCGAGGTGCCGGTGCCTATGTTTGCGGTGAAGAGACGGCGCTATTCGAGAGCATCGAGGGGAAGCGAGGCCAGCCGCGACTGAAGCCACCTTATCCAGTCACTCATGGCCTTTTTAACAAGCCGACGGTCATTAACAACGTGGAAACGTTAGCTAACATTCCTCCTATTATCCTCAATGGCGGTTTCTGGTACCGCTCCCTGGGTGTACATCTCAACCCGGGACCCAAGCTCTACGCGGTCAGTGGCCATGTGCGCCGGCCGGGAGTCTATGAGGCTACCATGGATTTGACTTTGCGAGATCTCATTTACGAACTGGCAGGAGGTATTCCCGGCGGGCGGAAATTACAAGCAGTGTTAGTCGGTGGTGCTGCCGGGGCATTCTTGGGTCCGGAGCAGTTGGATGTAGCCTTGGGCTTTGATAGCTTGCACCATATCGGCGCCACCCTTGGGTCCGGGGCAGTGATGGTTATGGATGAAACGGTGGACTTGTGGCAGGTGCTCCGGCGTGTGACCCGTTTCTTCCAGCACGAATCGTGCGGCAAGTGCTTCCCTTGCCAGTTGGGCACTCAGCGGCAAGCAGAGATCGTCGCCCGCCTGGCAGAAGGAGAGATACGCCCTGGCGACAAAGCGCTACTAATCGATATTGGCCTGACTATGAAAGACGCTTCGCTATGCGGCCTGGGACAGACTGCCAGCAATGCTCTGCTTAGCGCCTGTGACCGCTTTTCCTTGTTGGGGGAAGGAGGGGGACAATGACAGACCTGGTAACTTGTGTTATCGACGGCCAGAGCGTAGCCGTACCGGTGGGGACAACTATTCTGGAAGCGGCGCGACAGCTCGGCCGAGACATTCCCACTCTCTGCCATCACGAAGCGCTGACTGCCAGCGGCCAGTGCCGCATTTGCAGCGTGGAAGTGGAAGGAGCTCGAACTTTACTGCCTGCTTGCGCTGCCGAAGTACGCACCGGCATGGTGATCCACACCCGCAGCGAGCGAGTAGACCGCAGCCGCAAGGTCATCTTAGAAATGCTGGCCTCTGCTGCTGACGTGAGTGAGGCGCCTGACATCTTGGCCTACGCCGAAGAATACGGCGCCGATTTTTCCCGCTTTGCTGATGGTGAACGCCTAACTTACCCGATTCTGGACGATAACCCATTCTACATTCGCGACTACAACAAGTGCATTCTCTGTGGACGTTGTGTGCAGGCTTGCGGCAGCGATATGCAATTTGCGTTTGCACTGACCATCGCCGGGCGCGGTTTCCACTCTCATATTGCTACCTTTTTCGAAAAACCGTTGCCCGAAACGAGTTGCGTTTTTTGCGGAAACTGTGTAGGTGTTTGTCCGACCAATGCCCTGCAGCCAAAACTATCCTGGCTACTGGCCCAGGGCACCGATTGGAATGAAGTTCGGGAGCAGACGAAGAAGTCGCACCCGGCAAAGAATATGAGAAAGCGGAGGTAAGTTCTATGTTTATGGTTGATCTAATCCGTTATGCAACGCCAGAGGGGGATTTGCAAGCTTATGTTTCTAGACCGCATAGTTCTGGCGAGTATCCAGCTATCGTTTTGCTGTCCGACCAGGTGGGATTTGACAAGCATTTCTTTGACTTATTGCACCGGTTTGTCCACGCCGGGCTCGCCGTGATGGCGCCAGACCTCTACCGACAGAGCACCCAGGCACCAGAGGGTGAAGCGGAGGCTGCCCGCCCGGTGGAAGCGCTGCCAGAAGAACAAGTCAGGCACGAAGTGCAACGGGCATTAGCCTGGCTGCGCAACCAAGGGTATACACAAGGTCACGCCACGGCGGTGGTAGGTATTGGCGTGAATGCGCCGTTTGCCCTTTGGGCCAGCTCTATCCAGCCATTACCGCCACAAGCGGTAGTCGCCGTGGGGGGCGATCCCGACTTCTTGCGAGAACACGCCGCCTTGGTGCAATCTGCAGTGGCCGGTTACTTCGGGCCAGAAGTGACAGATTTGATAGGCATTAAAGCAGCCTTGGACGCCGGGAGTATCCCTGCCGACTTAGAAACATTTCCGGTAGATCCTATAGCTTTGCTCAATCCCAAGAGCCCTGGCTTCGACCAGGAAGCTGCAGCCCAACTCTGGCAGCGCCTGGACGATTTCCTGGCGCAGCAGCTTGCCAATAGTTGGCATTAAGCTCCCTGGCACACGGCTTCGGGAGCCTCTAGAGATGCCTTTGAAATCATGCTTGTGGGCGCAGAACTTCGGAAGTGTCTCTACCTTTTGAGGAAATGTTTGTGGGTCATGCTCCGGCTGTGACCCTATTGCGGAGTGAGAAAATGATCAAAGCAGATCGTATTGTTCGGACCACTTGCCCCTACTGTGGTGTCGGCTGCCAGATTGACCTGCATATTGTTGATGACCATATCGTGGAGGTTACGGCACCTTTTGACCAGCCGCCCAATTTCGGCCGCCTGTGTGTGAAAGGGCGTTTTGGCACCGACTTCGTACATCACCCCAGTCGCTTGCGCATGCCGTTGATCCGTCGCAAGCTGGGCACGCCACGACAACAGGCAACAATTGATGGTTTCCGGACGGCCAGTTGGGATGAAGCGCTGGACCTGGTAGCCAGCCACTTCGCAGAAATCAAGCGTAAGCACGGCGCTGACGCCATTGCCACAACTTGCTCCGCCAAGGCGACCAACGAGGACAATTACCTTTTTCAAAAGTATGTGCGGGCGGTGTTAGGCACCAATAACTGTGACCATTGCGCCCGGCTTTGCCACGCCGGTTCTGTGGCCGGACTGCAATTGGCTTTAGGCAGCGCTGCCATGTCTAACTCAGTTGCCGAAATGTTGGACTTGGATACGTTCTTGATCACTGGCTCTAACACAGCAGAGACGCACCCGGTCATTAGCCTTTTCTTGAAGAAAGCTGTGCAACAGGGAGGCGCGAAGCTTATTGTTGCCGATCCCCGGGCTACCGAGATGACGAAATTCGCCACCATCTGGTTGCGCCATCGCGCCGGCACCGACGTGGCGCTTTTCCAAAGCATGGCTAATGTCATTGTGACGGAGAAACTGTACGATCTGGATTTCGTCAACAAACGCACCGAAGGGTTTTCAGCCTACGCCAAAGCTATTCAGCGGTACACACCGGAGTGGGCAGAGAAGATCACCGGTGTGCGGGCGGTAGACATTCGCCGGGCGGCCCGCATGTATGCGAAAGCGTCGGTGGCCGCCATTTACTGGGGCATGGGCATCAGCCAGAGTACCCACGGCACTCAAAACACCCTCTCCTTGGCCAATTTGGCTTTGCTTTGCGGACATTTGGGGAAGGCAGGCGGCGGTGTGAATCCTCTGCGCGGCCAGAACAACGTGCAAGGCGCTTCCGACATGGGCGGCCTACCTAACGTCTTTCCCGGCTATGCCCGAGTGGACGATCCGGAAGCGCAGGCGCATTATTCTGCTGCTTGGGGCAGCGCTTTGCTTAATCCAACTCCCGGATTGACGGTGACGGAGATGGTAGATGGAGCTTGCAGCGGTGCCATTCAAGCATTTTACATCATGGGGGAGAATCCCCTGATGAGCGAGCCGCATCTCGCTCATGCCAGGCATCGCTTTGAGAACCTGCCTTTCCTGGTACACCAAGACATCTTTTTCAACGAGACATCCGCTTACGCCGATGTGATTTTGCCGGCGCTGAGCTTTGCGGAGAAGGACGGCACATTCACTAACACCGATCGGCAAGTGCAACGGGTACGCAAAGCGCTGCCTGCTCCCGGCCAGGCCCGGCCGGATTGGCAAATTATTGCCGACCTGGGCCGGCGGACGGAGAAAGCTCTGGGCATGACACGCTCTGCCGGTTGGTCATATAACCACCCGGCGGAGATATGGGCGGAAATAGCATCTCTGACACCCAATTTCGCCGGTATCAGCTACCAGCGCATCGATCGCGAGGGCGGTATCCCCTGGCCTTGCCCAACGCCGGAACATCCCGGAACGCCATACTTGTTCGCTGAAAGCTTCCCCCGGGGGAAAGGCAAATTCCATGCTTTGGAGTACGAATTGGCGCCGGAAGAGCCGGACGCTGAATACCCATTCATTCTCTCCACTGGCCGGGTGCTTTACCACTGGCACGGCGGCACACTGACGCGTCGTTCCATGCTGGACAAGGTTTATCCCCAGGCGACGGTGGAAATCCATCCTGACGACGCCGCCAAGCTGGGTATTCAGGAAGGTGATATGGTACGAGTGCGTTCGCGGCGCGGGGCCATCGAGGTAAAAGCATTGGTGACCGGCCGCTCGCCGCGAGGGACCGTGTTCGTGCCTTTCCACTTTGCTGAGGCTGCCGCCAACGAGTTAACAATAGACGCCATTGACCCGATCGCCAAGATCCCCGGCTACAAGATTTGTGGCGTGCAGGTGGAAGCGCTGGGGGCGTAACAGGGTGTTAGAAGTCGCCGGGGTGGATATTTGGGTCACCGACTTGGAACGCGCGTTGCGATTCTACCGAGAAGTGGTAGGGCTACACTTCACGGCCATCTCCCCAACAGAAGCGGTGGCTTACTTAGGAGACGCCGCTATTCGCTTGCGCATCGGGGCCCGGCCATGCGCGAAGATCGGCACCATGGGGGTTTTGCCAATCTTTGCTGTGGCCGACATGGGCACTGCTCAGGCCGAGCTTACGGCCGCCGAAGTGCCAGTGGTGTTTACCGAAGCGGTGCCTGGTGCTCAGTTCCTCACGTTTTTAGACCCGGACGGCAACTCTTTGCAATTGGTTCAGTACACCGACCCGAGGGAGTGGCAGTGTGTTGGCAGTTGACTCTTTGGCGGAAGTAGTGGTTTTCGTTCATGATATGGCGGCAGGGGTACGCTTTTACCGGGACGTTTTGGGCATGCCGCTGGGACTGAATTACTTTGGCCATGCGCACTTAGACGGTGGTAACATGCCGCTGGTTTTGCGCTACACCTGGCACCGGTGTCCTCAAAATGGCCCTTTTGGGGGCCAACTGGTTTTGCGCACCGATGATTACGAAGGCGTAACCCAGCGTTTAACAGCAGCTAACGTCAACTGGCAGGAAAAATCACTAGGGCTGTTAGTCTGCCGAGATCCATCCGGCAATCGACTGCTCATCAGGAGGAAAGATAGAGGCAAAGAACCATGATCGAGGTTAAAACAATTCGGGAAGAAGCGATGAAGCTGACCGAACAATTAGTGGCTTGGCGGCGGGATTTTCACCGCCACCCAGAGTTAGGGTTCAGCGAATTTCGCACCGGCCGCATTGTGGCCGAGACCTTGGAAGCGCTGGGCTACCAGGTGCAGCGAAACGTGGGCCGAACTGGTGTAGTGGGCCTGTTGCAAGGAGCGAAGCCCAGTCCGGTGGTGATGTTGCGCTTTGACATGGACGCATTGCCCATTCAGGAAGAGAACGAGGTTGAATACGCTTCCCAGAATGCCGGGGTGATGCACGCCTGCGGCCACGATGGGCACACAGCCATTGGCCTGGGTGTGGCGACGCTGTTGGCCCGGCATCGGGACGAGTTGGCCGGACAAGTGAAGTTGGTGTTTCAACCCAACGAAGAAGGCACCAACGATAGCAACGGTGCCCCGGCCATGATCGCTGATGGAGCATTGAAGTCGCCTCGCCCAGATGTGCTTTTCGGCTTGCACGTGTGGAATAGCTTAGATTTGGGGAAAGCTATTGTGCATCCTGGCGCCATGATGGCTGCCGCCGACATTTTCCGCATTCGGGTGGTAGGGCGCGGCGGCCATGGTGCCATTCCCCAACAGACGGTGGATCCGGTGTTGGTCGCCAGTCATATCGTGGTGGCGCTGCAGTCGATTGTCAGCCGCAACGTGCCACCCATGCAGCCGGCAGTGCTCACAGTTGGCAGCATCCAGGCCGGCACCGCTTTTAATGTTATCCCACCAACCGCGGAGATGGTCGGTACTGTGCGCACTTTCGACAATGACGTACAGAATCTGGTAGAAAACCGCTTGCGTCGGATCAGTGGGCAGATTGCCGCAGCTTTCGGCGCCGAGGCAGAAGTAACCTACCAGCGCGTCACACCTCTTTTGGTCAATGCGCCAGTTCCCACTACTTTTATGCAGCAAATTGCCGGGCAGGTGTTGGGCACCGCTAATGTCGTCGCCGGCGAGCCGAGCATGGGCGGTGAGGATGTGGCTTATTTTTTGCAGGAAGTGCCCGGCTGTTTCTTCTTCCTTGGATCTCGCAATGTCAGCAAAGGCAAAGTCTATAGCCATCATCACCCTCTCTTTGATATCGACGAGGATGCTTTGCCGTTGGGCGTGGCCATTCTGACTGCAGCGTCGCTGCGTTATGGCCACGAAACGTAATTGCTCGGCCTTGGGCAAATAGAACGCAGATATCGCAGATTTCCCGCTGATACCCGCAGATAAAGCGAATAAACCAGAAACGATCAGCGAAAATCAGGGTGTATCAATGCCCAATTGTTGGGAGGGCTGAGTAGTAACTCCGAGACAGAGATTGCTGCCTGACGCCCTGCTTCCGAGCGAGGATAATCGCACAGGACTAATTGCGATCAGTTCCCTTCCGGCAGCGATGGCTTGACAATTTTCTGTAACATATATTATTCTTATGTGAAGTTACGTTTGAGTGGATTGCATAGTGTGGAATCTGCTCCGGTCCCCCGAGGTTACCCGGTGATGGTGTAGCCAGAGTGGGAATGTTAAATCAGAGGGAGGTAATCATGTATCAAAAGCTCATCATCGTCGGCTACCTGGGAGCTGATCCGGAAATGCGTTATACGACGGATGGAACTCCGGTAACTTCATTTCGCGTGGCTGTGAATCGTCGTTGGACGAATCAAGATGGTTCTCAAGGCGAGAAAACATGGTGGTTCCGGGTGACTGCATGGCGCAAGCTGGGCGAGTTGTGCAATCAATACCTCAGCAAGGGACGCATGGTGCTGGTAGAAGGAGAAGTGGATGCCAGCGCCTGGTCTGCCCAAGATGGGACGCCACGAGCGACGTTAGAGGTTACTGCCCGCAATGTCCGCTTCTTGGGTGGCAAGGCTGGTGGTGCCGTCACCGGTGAAGGGGACATTCCAGAAGCGCCGCCTGCGGAGGATATTCCGTTTTAGCTGGCCTACTGGACTTTGGCGTTTTTTATTTTAGTTACAGAAAAACACAGAATTGCACAGATTGGGGTCAAAGAACAAAGGAAAATCTGTGCAATCTGTGGTAAAGATAGCTTGGTCGAGTCTAAAACGTCATTTTCACCAACCTCCAGTTGGGTTGATATGGCAGCGATGGCCGGATATCCGCTTGGCATTGAAAGAAGTACGTATTGTCCCCGCCGTTTTTTGAGGTGATACGTAGCTGGATGGTTTGCCATCCAGTAGGCTGAGATGAAACACGGCCAATCAATTCTCCAGCTTGATCTATTCTTCCTATGCCGCTTTTTATCAACGGCGTAGTATTGCTGTGTCGCGCTCATGTTTTTGGCCGTGGCCTCATTTTACTTTGACAGTCCTATCTCCTACCCCTTATAATCTCCAGCGGAGGCCATCATGCTGGAAACACCGTTTCACCACTATCAACATTTGCGCCGGTTCCGCGAGATCGTCCAGGTTCTCTTGCGCTACAGTTTCGATGAACTTGTAGATCAATTGGGCTTGACCTCTTTGCTTTTCCTGCCGACTCGCTTTTTGCAACAGCGCCGGGCAAGTGAGACTGTCGGAGCGCCACAACGGTTACGTTTAGCTCTGGAAGAATTAGGGCCCACCTTTATCAAGGTCGGTCAAATCCTCAGTACTCGTCCAGACCTCTTGCCATCGGCTTACATTGATGAGCTGAGCAAGCTACAGGATCAGGCACCTCCTGTTCCTCTGGAAGACGTGCTGCAAGTGATAGAAACGGAACTTAATTGGCCGGTACATCTTATCTTCCAGACTTTCGAAGAGACACCCTTAGCCGCGGCTTCACTCTCCCAGGTACATGCTGCAACGCTGAATAGCGGTGAGCAGGTAGTGGTTAAAGTGCAGCGTCCCCACATCCGGCCGCAAATTGAAGAAGATTTAAGCATTCTCTGCCAGTTAGCTCGCCTTGCTCAGGAGAAAACGGCCTGGGGTGAGGTATATGACCTGGTGGACGTTGCCGAAGACTTCGCTAACACCCTGCGGAATGAACTGGATTATCGTGGGGAAGGGCGCAATGCAGACCGATTTCGCCGAAATTTTGCTGCAGAGGAGCATCTTTACATACCGAAGGTTTACTGGTCATACACGACCGGTCTTGTCCTGACTATGGAGCGCATCTCGGGGGTGAAAATTGACAACGTGGATGGCATCCGTAGTGCCGGCATGGACACTAAAGCTATTGCTTTACATAGTTCCCGCATCATTGTCAAAGAGACACTGGAGGACGGCTTTTTCCATGCTGACCCGCACCCGGGGAACTTTGTCGTTATGCCCGGTGAGGTCATTGGTGCCATGGATTTTGGAATGGTGGGCCATTTGGATCGTTACTTGCGGGAAGACCTAGCCCGCTTGCTTTTTGCCGCGGTGAACTTGGACGCTCAGCGGGTTGTGGATCAGCTTTTGCACATGGGTGCCGCCGACGCCCAGGTCAACCGCCAGGCGTTGCAGCGAGATATCAACCGCCTCCTACAAAAATACTACGATATGCCGCTGAAAGAGATACGAGCTAAAGACCTGGTAACTGAAATGTGGCCATTAGCTTTTCGGCATCACCTGCACCTGCCGTCAGACTTGTGGCTGCTGGGAAAGACATTAGGCATGATGGAAGGCGTGGGGCTGAAACTAAATCCCGATTTCGACATGTTCGCTGTAGCCAAGCCGTATGCCGCTCGCATTCTGCGACAGTTCACTTCACCTAAAGCGGTGGGAGAGAAGATGCTGTCCAGCGCCGGGGCCTGGGGTGATCTTTTGCTGCTGCTTCCCCGTCGCATCGATGCACTGCTATCGCAATTGGAACAAGGCCACATGGCTGCACGGATGGAAATTCAGAACGCCATCGAGATCAGCCACTATGCTGAGCGAGTTATCAATCGGCTTGTGGTAAGTGTTCTCACTATGGCTCTCATCTTAGCTGCCGCTCTGCTGTTACCTCAGGCGGATTTCACTTGGCCCTGGCCTGTCATCACCTGGTTGGCCTTGTCGAGTGTTGTGGTGGCTACCATTTCAGGCATCCTCTTGTGGTTATCCATTTGGCGCAGCGGCGGCACATGACTGGTAAGAGCGGCTACGCAGTTACACTCTTGCGTTGTTGACGACTCATAGGTACCCCCGTTCCTAGCGTATCTTCAGGTGACAAATCGGATCGGCGTGGGCCGTTCTCCTTCGCTAAAGGCGGGGTAGGACGGATGCTGGACAGGAAAACAAAAAATTTAACGCAAGGCCGCAAAGGTCATTAAGAGGCAAAGAAGAAATGTAACTACTCAGCCCAGCGACTATAAGTCACGGCAACGCCTGCAAAATCGCCCTACGGCGATTGGCAAGCAACCTGCGCAGGCAGGTTTGGCAACGGTGGCAGCGATTGGAAATCGCTGGACGAGGTAGGTTGCGTATTTACATGATTCCTTTGTCTTGGATCTGCACGATCGGTGGTAAAGAATACGAAAAAATAAGTAGCCAAACAGACTGGGGCGACTAGACCAAGATGGGGTTGGAGCGGTACGATCACAGAGAGAAAAATAAGAGACTTCGCGACTTTGCTTCTTCGCACCTTAACGTTTGGCTTTTTGGTTCTGGCTTGTCCAGGTTAGGTTACCTTAAATGAATCAATCTGCCACGCTCCAGTTATCGATAATCATCGTTAACTGGAATGCCGGAGAATACCTACAAACGTGCTTGCATAGCTTGCAGGCTAATGCACTGCCAGACGGGTGGGAAATTATTGTTGTTGACAATGCTTCCACGGATAGCAGCATTGAGGCTGTGAAGAGTGCATTTCCTGCCGTGCGGCTGCTGCGCAATCAAGAGAACGTTGGCTTTGCCGCGGCGAATAACTTAGCGCTGCCTCTGGCCCGGGGCGAGTTTGTCCTACTGCTCAATCCAGACACAGAAGTCGCCCCTAACACATTAATGGGCATGATGGGCTATCTGCGAGAGCACCCACACATCGGTGTAGTGGGACCTCGCCTGATGGACGGCGAAGGTCGTTTGCAAGGCGGTGCGGCCGGCTATGATCCCTCTCCCCACACCATTTTCAACTATGCTTTCTTCCTCTATCAGGTTTTCCCCCATAGTTGCCGCAGTCTCTGGTTGGGTCGCTCCTTTTACAATAAGCAACAGCCCATCGAGGTGGACTGGGTCTCCGGCGCAGCCTTAATGGCCCGTAATGTGCTTTTTACAGAAGTAGGACATCTTAGCGAGGACTTTTTTATGTATGTAGAGGATATTGAGTGGTGTCGCCGGGTGCGGGCTGCCGGCTGGCAAATTCATGTCCTGCCCATGTTCACTGTGATCCATCACATTGGACGCAGTGCCCGGCAGCGGGAGGCTGCCTTTTACGCTGCTAACATCGAAAGTATGGACATAGATTACCGCCATCGTTTCTCTCCGCACATGGTTCTCTGGCTGCACGTTCTGGGCTGTATTGGCTTTACGTTGCGCTATTTTCTTTACACGTACTTCTACTGGCGCTGGAGGACACCCATTTTTGCAGAATTGCGCTCCCAGTGGCACACTTGTGCATCCACCAGCTTGCATTTAGCTTACGACGCGGCTAAGAGGTGGTTGGGGTGAACAATGCTTTGGGGGGGGCAGCGCTGATGAACGGGTAACACTTGCCACGTGGGTAAAAGGTGCCACCATGATCCAGTACCTGTTTTCATCCTCCGGAGTGCGGGCGTGCAAGCATGAGGATCCGCCTTGAAAGTCCGCCGGCCAAAGTGGTCCAACTTATCTAACCCTGATCACAACTCCAGTCAAGGAAACCACTCTCATTAGTAGTAGGATTAGTTACCGAGAAGGTTTGATGGAATTCCCTAAAATGTAAGCTCGTTTCATCAAGTTCTATGCTATAATATGATTATACATATAATTGAAGATGTCGTGATGGGCGAAGTGGAGCAGAGAGAATGAAAACACGCAGTTTATTCATTAGCTTCTTTGTAATTATCTTGGTGCTGATCGCTCTGCCACCTGCATTCGCCGATAGTAGCTCATTGACGATCACCGGTGATAGCGTTAGTGGCTTGGTGTTTGATGATCTAAACGGGGACGGCGAGTATGGCTGGAGCGTTGCCTATGGGGAGGAGCCAGCACTTTCCAGTGTGGGCATCCAAATATATCGGGATCAGGGTATTCTCGCACAAATAGACAACGCGGACGTTTTAGTCGCCCAGGCGAAAACCAACGAGCAAGGTATCTTTCAGTTTAAGGGATTAGCTGGCGGTAGTTATTTGGTAGTGGAAAATGACTTGACTAACTTTGTCAGCGTGACGGCCAATGTTATTGCTGTGACTTATATTCCAGAGGCGGTTGGCTCTACTGAGCTGCAAATCTTCTTTGCCGATCGGCAAGTAGATCGATCACAACTGTCGAAGTATACTTTTCTGCCTTTGGTGCGATGATACTATTGGTCTCTACCCAGATGGAAAAATAAAAGCGCCTCACATGAGGCGCTTTTTTGCATGAGGGATTGTTTAGCAATGGGACAGGAGTTCCTTTGCACCAGCCTACGATAGTGTTTTGTTAGCCTCTTTACCTTGGCCGGGAACAAGCTCTTCCATGATATCACGGAAAAAGGTATGTGAGAGCACAGCCACGGCTGCAGGCCAGATTAGCAAGAGTAAAATTACAATAGGCACACTAATGATGGTCAATGAGATGACAAACAGGGCTAAAGAGATAGTTTGCCCTGGCTTGGCGAATGGTAACAACATGGCGCTTCGGAAAACCAACCACGGTCGCGGCTTCTCGAGTCCTAAGAGGAAAGGGAACAGGTAAAGATTCCCCACTGACCACCAGGACAAGACTACTATCCAGAAGATGGCCACTGCGTGTAATGCCAGTGCCGAGCTTTGAGCGTAGAAAAGCAAGTTTGTGCCGATAATGGCGAAGCCTACCAGGTCCAAAGCGGCAATGAGCCAACTGTGCCCAAAGTGAGACTTGAGCGCCGGCCAGAAATCACTGATGGCGGCGCGGCGGCCATGGACGCGCTCGTAAGCAATTTGGTTTAAAGCAGCGGTGGCCGGGGCAGCCGGAATGATCAAAATTATCCCTACCCACCAAAGCACAGAAGTCCCAACGAAAAGAAAGAGATCCTCGTAGAGTAAGTGCATTCCCCTATAGAATGATAGTAAGCTCTTTCGCAATTTTGCTCCCTTTTCACGGCGGTAAAATAGTGCCGGGAAGAGCGGAATTTCCAATGCCTGTGTTTTGTTTTCAGCAGTCTTCTGGTACGGGGAAACTGGTGGCGAAAGAACGTATCTCTTCTCGCAAAGCGGCTAAGAAGGCCTTGTCGTTGTGATGACGTAACGCTTCGCCGATCCAGTGGCCGATCTGAGCCATTTCCTGTGGCCCCATGCCCCGCGTTGTCACCGCTGGTGTGCCTAAGCGAATGCCGGATGCCACTAATGGCGGTTTTGTGTCAAAGGGAATCATGTTTTTGTTAGCATGGATATTGACTCTGTCTAATGTTTTCTCCGCCACTTTTCCGGTAATCCCTAAAGGGGTTAGATCGACCAAGATCAGGTGGTTGTCGGTGCCGCCAGAAACCAGGCGCATTCCCTCGGCGGCGACAGCTTTGCCTAATGCTTTACTGTTGTCCAAAATGTGTTGAGCGTAATCTTTGAAGCCTGGCTTCAGTGCCTCGTGGAATGAGACAGCTTTAGCGGCGATAACATGCTCTAAAGGCCCCCCTTGGGTACCGGGGAATACGGCTTTGTCAATTTTCTCGGCCAACTCTGCTTTGCAGAGAATCAGTCCCCCGCGAGGACCCCGCAGGGTCTTGTGAGTAGTACTGGTGACCACATCACAGTATGGCACTGGGTCGGGATGCAATTTAGCGGCAATGAGGCCGGCGACATGCGCCATGTCCATGACTAAGTAAGCGCCTACTTCGTCGGCTATATCCCGTAGCAATGGGTAATCAAACCAGCGTGGGTAAGCAGAGGTGCCGATGACGATGACTTTTGGCCGGTGCTCGCGGGCCAAGCGAGCTAATTCATCATAGTCAATTAGTTCCGTGTCCTTGCGGACTCCATAATGGTAGAAATGGTAGAGCTGGCCGGAAGCATTCAGCCGGAAGCCGTGGCTCAAATGGCCGCCGTGATCTAACTTCATCGCTAAGGCGATATCGCCGGGATCCATCAATGCCAGATAAGTGGCTAAATTGGCCTGGGTGCCGCTATGCGCCTGAACGTTGGCATGTTCGGCGCCGAATAGTTCTTGGGCACGTTCGATAGCCAACCGCTCACTGACATCTACCCACTGGCAACCGCCGTAATAACGCCTTCCTGGGTAGCCCTCGGCGTATTTATTGGTTAGCACCGATCCCATAGCAGCCAAAACGGCAGCGCTAACGTAATTTTCTGCGGCGATAAGCTCGATTCCTTCCCACTGTCGCCGCCGTTCTCCTTCTATGGCAGCAAATAGCTCTGGATCTTGTTCCTGGAGAGCGCGGCGTGGATCATCTGTTTCTGCCCACGATTTCCAGATTCCGATTGTCGCTCCCATTAGTTTCCTCCTTTGTGCGCTGACAGAATTTTGCTGGATCGTGATGTCATCATAACATTGTCTGTATGTTGGTGTCAATCAGGATGCGAAAAGAGCTTGTCAGAATTCTTCTTCATGGGTTGCTACGGCACCCGCAGGTGCAGGCACGACATATGCAGATTCGGGCAATGAAGTACCTGTATACCATCTTGCTGCCCCTTACGCGAAAGGCAAAAGTTGCTTGCCATTCCCTCGAAGGTTGAGTTATACTGCACCACGCTGGGCACAGATTAGGCGGATGGCCGGTTCTGGCTGACCGAAAAGATCACACAAACCGGCCGCTAACACGCTCGTAGGGGGATGTAACTTGCGCATTTACTTAGATACCTTAGGCTGCCGTTTGAACGAAGCTGAATCGACTGCCTGGGGGCGCGCTTTTCTAGCGGCCGGGCAACAGATAGTCGCTCGGCCGGCGCAGGCGGATACCTGCATTTTGAACAGTTGTGCTGTTACCGGAGAAGCGGGGCGCAAATCACGACAGCGGCTGCGACGATTGCACCGCCTGAACCCGCAATGCCGCATCGTGGTGACTGGCTGCTATGCCACTTTAGCCGGCGATGCTTTAGCTACCTTCCCCGGCGTTGAACTTGTCTTAGATAACCGGCAGAAAGAGCACTTAGTGGAAGAAGTATTGCGGCGTTGGGGCGACCAGACCCAGACAGTTGTACTGCCAACCGCCATAGAGCCGGCTAGCCACCGTACTCGCGCTTTTGTGAAAGTGCAAGATGGCTGTAACAATCACTGCACATACTGCATCGTGCGACTTCTCCGTGGAGAAGAGCGGAGCCGTCCCTTAGCCGAAGTTATCGCCGAGGTGAATAGCTTAGCGGCAGCAGGTTATCGCGAAGTCGTTTTGACCGGGGTGCATTTAGGCGCGTATGGCCACGATTTGGGTTATGGCCTGTACGACTTAGTGACGGTGTTGTTGGCAGAGACGGTTATCCCCCGCTTGCGGCTGAGTTCCATTGAGCCGTGGGACTTGCCGGAGCATTTCTTCGATTTGTGGGGTCTGAGCGGCGGGCGCCTATTACCACATCTGCACATGCCACTGCAAAGCGGCTGTGATCGCACATTACGGCGCATGGGACGCCACACGACGCGAGAATCTTTTGCGGCGTTAGTGGCTGCGGCGCGGGCCGTCATACCTGGGCTGACGGTTACCACTGACCTGATAGTCGGTTTCCCCGGCGAGACCGAGACTGACTTTGCCGTCTCTTTAGCATTTGTGGAGGAAATGGCTTTTGGCCACATTCATATTTTCCCTTACTCGCCGCGAGAAGGTACCCCCGCCAGCATCCTGCCGGGGCAGGTGCCCGGCCCGGTGAAGAGGCAACGGCTCAAAGCGGCTCAGCAAATAATGATGGCAAGCAAAACTGCCCATCTAACGCGTTTCTTGGGAGAAACATGGCCTGTTCTCTGGGAAGAGCGCCACCGTGAGGCTCCCGGTTGGTATTGCTGGCGTGGCTTAACTGACAACTACCTGCGGGTGCAAGCGTTGCTCCCTGCCTATGTTGACTTGCACAATCAGGTCTTACCCGCGCGTCTTCTGACAAGCGATGGCAACGTCATCACCGCCGAACCATTGTTGTCCCTAACTGATGACAATGCCGCTCTGCCCCCAGCGAGGCAGAAATATTCTCTATACCTGTCTATCGCTGAGCAGCCGCTTTCCCGGGGCACTACTCCGGAAACAGCTCACGGATAACACGGATTTCTATAAACTTTCGTAACTACTAAGGCGCCTCGAAAAGTAGCCCTTTTGTGCTCTGGATTCAATCACCTATTGCACAGGTTGCGCGGATTTTAAATTATCTATGAAAATCCGTGAAATCTGGTGCTGAGAACGAGGATACCTTGGTAGTTACAAACTTTCTATTCCGAAAATAGACATCACGTTTGGTACGAGCGACGCATGCCGCACACGCGAGCGCCAGCGGTGACTCTAATTCCCAAATGTAGTGTCCGAACCGACATGATGACTACCTTCGAAAGGAGTTTAAGAGCATGGGCAAACGAGTTAATCTGAGCGATGAAGCCCTTTTACGACAAATGTTAGCTGCTTTGCAGCGGAGTGAACGGGCAGTGAGCTGGATTTATCGCTGGCAAGTACCGCGAGCAGTGCGCAGCCGCCTGCGCATCATGCTATCTCAATATCACGAGAGGGGGGCGCTGCGAAAGTTAGGTGATCAGATATTGCAACTGGATCCTAACGGCCGTTACTTTTCCCTGCATTTGCGCCGTTTAGCAGAAGGGAAACGGGAGAAAGATGCGATTAAGGAAGCGGCTGCTATTATTCTGCGGCGCTGGAAAAAAAGGGGCAAAGAGAAATGAAGATCGTCGGCTTCATGCTGATCTTATAGTGGGTATTGGTTTGGTCAACCAATTATTTGACTTCACCTTCGCCAGCGCTACCTTGGGCATCGCTAATGTTGTCCGCTTAACTTTCTGGGTGGGAGAGAAAGAGGCTCGGGGACGGTTTGGTCCTACCTATGAGAAGTATGCTCACCGGGTACCGGCCTTTTGGCCTCATTTTCGTCGTTAGACGGTGCACACTTGGGGGAGTCCCAAGTAAATTAAATTGCAAAAATGCTCAGGAGCATCCGTGAAGCCTCTTAAAGTATGTCTCCCGTTTTCCGAACATGGTTGATGGGATCTGAAAACCTTATAGAGGGGCCTTTAGAAGCCCCTCAGGCACCTTGGATTTGCTTCTAAAGCTCACTTGGCACTTGCATTTGCAATAAGGAACAATCCGGTATATAATTCAAATTAGAGTCTGGCAGAAATCTATTTCGTGGTTCAACAAGGCAATTACGACCACCGATTACATAATTTACGCCAAATTTTGGTCTGGCCATCTGACACTTTGACGAAAGGAGAATGAGCAATACCGTGAATTCTGCATGATAGTTTGAGATGCGGTTATTGCATGTGGTACGTTGTCTCCAGGTGCGGGTTTCTGGCCGCGACTGTGATTCTGCGGCGATGCTATTTCCAAAGTAGGCCTGGCGCAGGGGGATGAGCACAAACTGTCAGATAGATAGATTTTTGGTTTGATTTTTCTCTAGAATTGAGTGAAAATCTGGGGCTAAAGCCGAGGATGGGCATGGTTCATTTCGAATCGAAACGATCCTGACAAATAGGGCTGGAAAGTAGGCCACAGAGTAACACGGAAAGGCACAGAAAAGGCTAAAGACAAAAATTTTCCGTGTAAATCCGTGTTATTTCGTGGCCTAATCAGCCGCGATGTCTCAGTAAATTTGTCGAGATGGAAAATAGCTCTTTTGAATCGTGTCCGAAAATGCTATTGTCCAGATTTGAGGTGTAGTAATGGAGCAACTCCGTGGCATGGAAAGGGTTGTATGATGCCCGGTGAATATCCAACAAGTTTGGTAAGCAGAAACAAAGCAATTGCCAAAGTGTCGAGTTATAAGAGAGCAGAGCGTTATGCGAGATTCGCATAGCGCTTTTTTGTTCTGCTCGCGCTGGGGGCATTCTTGTGTCTTCGGGTGTAGTGGTGAAAAAGAAAGGGCTTTTTCACTTGAGAATGTCACTCTTCAGGCTGAGGGGCATGGAACTCTGATTTTATGTAATATGCGGATTGCATAGTTCAAAGAGCATCAATGAAAATCAGTGTTGTATGCGTTTCTCCTGAGTAGTGGCCTTTAACCTTGGTGAGGAGGATACTATGAGAAAGATTTTGCGTATTAACATGATGGATCGTAGTTTTCAGTTTGAAGATGTACCAAAGGCATACCATGACTTAGGAGGCCGCGGGCTCACTTCTACTATTGTCTCCAATGAAGTGAAACCCACTGTGCACCCGTTGGGGCCGCACAACAAGATTGTCTTTGCACCAGGCATTGTCACTGGTACTGCGGCTTCCACATCCGGCCGTGTATCCGTTGGTGCGAAGTCTCCCTTAACCGGCACCATCAAAGAATCCAATGCCGGCTCCCAGTTTCCGCAGGATTTGGCCCGTATGGGGATAAAAGCCATCATCATCGAGGGGTACCAGCAGGATGACAAGTATTGGCTTATCCATATCAAATGGGATGAGAAAGCTAAAGCACCTAAAGTCGCTTTCTTCCCTGCGGACGAGTACCTGGACCGGGGCTTATATGAGGTTTTCCCAGAGATTTTCGCTCGCTTTGGGAATAAAGTGAGCATTTCCGGCATAGGGATCGCTGGGGAACGCCGCTACCTGAATTCTGGTGTGGTCTTCAATGATACAGATGGCCGGCCCAGTCGCTATTCGGGCCGCGGTGGTCTTGGTGCCGTCTTGGGCAGTAAAGGGGTAAAGTTCATCGTGACAGATCGAACCGGCGCGCCGGCGGTGCCTCTGCAGGATAAGGGCATCTTCGAGCAAGGGCGCAAGAAACTTGTAGACGCTTTGCGCAATCATCCCATTACCAAGCCGGGCGGCGGGTTGAACACCTTGGGTACGGCAGTCCTGGTCAACATAATCAATGAAGCTGGCGGTCTGCCAACACACAACTTCCGAGAGGGTCGCTTTGAGGGCGCGGCCAAGATTTCTGGCGAAGCCATGGCGCAGTTGGTGAAAGAGCGCGGCGGTGGGCGCATGGGTCATCCTTGCCACCCCGGCTGCATCATCCAGTGCTCCAACATTATTCCTAAGCCAGACGGTTCGGAATTAGTTTCCGTCATTGAGTATGAAACCACCTGGGCTTTCGGTGCCAACTGTGGCATTGATAGCTTAGATACTATCGGTGAACTGACGCGGATGACCAATGACTTTGGCATGGACACTATTGAGATGGGTGGTACCATTGCCATAGCCATGGAAGCGGGGTTGGCTGAGTTCGGAGATGGGCAAAAAGCTATCGAGCTCATGAAAGAGGTAGGCAAGGGTACACCATTGGGCCGCCTGTTGGGCAACGGCGCCACATTGGCTGGGAAAGCATTAGGTGTTATCCGCGTGCCATCTGTCAAAGGACAGAACATGCCTGCCTATGAACCGAGGGCCATCAAGGGCATCGGCGTGACCTACGCTACCAGTACCATGGGGGCTGACCATACGTCTGGGTATACCATTGCTCCGGAGAACCTCGCTTCCGGCGGGCAGTCCGATCCTCTGTCGTTGGAGGGGAAAGCTGATTTGAGCCGCACATTCCAGGAGGCGACGGCATTTATCGATTCCACAGGCCACTGTCTTTTCATTGCCTTCGCCATTTTGGATATCCCCACTGGCTTCGAAGGCGTCATGGAGGAATGCAACGGTGTCTTGGGCACGAACTGGACGGTGGATGACGCGATCCGCATTGGAACTGAAATTTTGAAGATTGAGCGGGCCTTCAATGAAAGCGCTGGCTTCACTAAGGCGGATGATCGTTTGCCGGAATTTATGTACTATGAGAAGTTGCCGCCCCACAACGTGGCGTTTGATATTCCGGACGAAGAACTGGACTCTGTCTACGGAAAGATGTAGTGGATTGTTGACACGACATTCCACGCCTGAAAAAGGGCCGGCGGGACGTCTCGCCGGCCTTTTTTCACTCTACGACCATTCATAGGGCGGCGGCCTCCAAGGCAACCCGTGCAGGATGGCTTGTTACTGCAGGAAGGGGTCATCATGATGATAGACGTGTGGCTCTACGGAGAGATAGCAAGCTATAGTGGGAACACCGACGCCGGCGCTTATGCGCATCTGGAAATGGAAATGACCCCAGGCAGCACCATGAGGGATGTCCTCTCACGGCTGTGTATCCCGGCAGCAGAACGGGGTCCCACTTTTATCAACAGTGCCCTGAGCGCCATGTCCGGCCTCCAGCCCGACCTGGGACACGTTCTTGCAGATAATGACCGCATTGGCATTTTCTCAGCAGTGAGCATGTGGCCGTATCAATATCGTTTTGGCGCTAAGATGACCCCAGAGCTGGCGGCAGCGCTGAAAAAGCTGCCGGGTGGCGGTCTTCATCACGCATATGATGCCGAGGGGTAGGATGCACAGCAGTTTTGTGCGCTCGGCTCACTCCTGGAACTCTTGGACCTGGAAAATCTCCACCGAGAAATCACGGTGACGGTACGCATCCGCTGGTAGCCCCGCTTTCAGGAATAGGTGTGCCAAAAACTGCGCCGGGTCCGGTAGTTGTTCCCATACTTGCGGTAGGAAGAGGCCACGATTCCAGCCGCAAGTGAGCAGTACGCCGTCAACACGTGGGCGCAGTTTTTGCAGTAGATCAGGAACGTCCGAGAATGGTAGCGGTTGCAGTGGTGTCAGCACCGACACTTCAATTGCTGTATGGGGCAATTCCTCCGCGGAGAGGGGCGGAAAGCGGGGGTCTTGGAGGGCAGCTTTAATCGCGTTGTCTTGCACGTCCAACACCAAAGGCCTGAAAGCTGTAGGTGAGCCGATGCATCCCCGTAGCTGTCCGCTCTCTGTCAGTGTGATAAAACTGGCACCCTCTGCTTGCAGTTTCGGCGGAAAATCAGCTAAGTGCTGTGCCGGCACTTTCCCTTCATTTAGCTTCACCTCTAAGGCGCGCCGGGCAACAGTTAGCAAGAGTTTTCCTTCTTCATCGCTCAAGTATGCTACTTCTGTCATAGTGATCCGCCTCAACGTGATTTCATTTTGTCGGTATAGGCGACTGCCCCATAGCCTACCACCCGCGTTTTATCCCCGGTGATGTCGCCGGAATTACGGGCATCCAGCAAGACCGGCTGCCAACCGAACTGCCGTGCGATGCTCATTAGGGTGAGGATGGGATACACGCCACACGCTTCTCCTTGGCTTGCTGCTGCGGTGTCTCTGGCTAAGACTGCCGAGAGGAAATGGGCATCTAACTTCCGCGCCGCGTCGTAGCTGTGATAGTGGCTTAGGTCGGAGCTGACTACCACCAGGGCATTCGGGTCAGACCGCAAGGGCTCTACCAGGCTCATGGCTACCAGCCGGGAGTCTACCTGCCCGAACAGCATGGGCACAACCCGTATTTCCCCTCCCAACGCTACTTGCAGGAAGGGTAATTCTACTTCCAGACAGTGCTCTGGCAAGTGTGCTAGCACGTCAAGGTGGAAAGGTGGGCCCTGCTCTGCCAGCAAATCCACGATCTCGACGGCTACTGGCACTTCGCCCAGCGGCGTGCGCAGGGCTGAAAAGTTGCCTAATGCTACTCCGTTGACCGGATGGTAATGCGCCGGGCCCATGAGATAGACCGTGCGGGGGCGTTTTGGCAACTGTTGTAGCATTCTGAAGCTGGCCCCAGCGATGGGGCCGGAGTAAACATACCCGGCATGGGGGGCGATCACCGCCCGCACGTCCGACAAGGATGGCACTTCTGCCGCTTCCATGAACTGTTCAACCGTTTGCTGCAGCAGTGCCGGATCGGCGGGATAAAAAGCACCAGCTACCGCAGCGGGCCTTACTGTACGTCGTCGTTCTCTCGTCGTATACATCGTGTATCACCTCCATATCCCTGGAACGTGATAGCCACAAACAGGGCACACCCCCGGCTCCTGCCAGTGTTCTTGCACCTGGTACCAGTAACGTTCTACCAGCAGCGCACCGCAATGGGGACAGTAAGTGTTTTCCCGCTTATGGTCTACTACATTGCCTACATAAACAAAATTTAGTCCTGCTTCCTTAGCTATGTCATACGCCCTCACCAATGTCGAAGGAGGTGTAGGCGGGCGATCCAGCATCTTATAGGCCGGGTGAAAAGCAGTGACGTGCCACGGAATATCCTGGCTGATTCCAGCCAGGAAGCTCGCCATTTGCTTGATTTCCTCATTGGAGTCGTTTAGGCCGGGGATCAACAGCGTTGTTACTTCTATCCAGATATCGGTGTTCTTGGCTATGTGCTCAATATTTCGCATTACTGGCTTCAGGCGTCCGCCAGTGTACTGCCGGTAAAAGTGTTCTGTGAATCCCTTCAAGTCAATGTTGGTCGCCGCTAAGTATGGTTCAATAGTCCGGATTGCTTCTAATGTCTCGAAGCCGCTAGAGACGAAAACGCTGCGGATCCCATACTTTGCTGCCAGTTTGGCAGTGTCGTAGGCATACTCAAAGAAAACTATCGGCTCGTTGTAGGTAAAAGCAATCAGCGGAATCTCCTCACGCCGGCAGTAGGCAACAATCTCTTCCGGCAGCCACCGTTTGCCAACAATGCGATCATTAGGATCAAAATCTCGTATCTGGGAGATGTCCCAGTTTTGGCAGAAACGGCAACGGAAGTTGCAACCCAAAGTCCCGATAGAGAAGATCGGTCGGCCAGGCAAAAAGTGGAAGAGGGGTTTCTTTTCCACAGGGTCGATGTTAACAGCCGCTGCCCGTCCATATACCAGCAATTGCAGCTTTCCGTCGATGTTGCGCCGTACACCACACTTCCCGGCTTCACCAGGTGCCATCGCACACCAATGCTCGCACGCCGTACATTGCACGTATCCTTTATGCAATGGTCGTGATAGCATTGCTTCTTTCAGCATCAACCGCCTCCTTTCTCTTCCTCGGCATTCTTCGGCGAACCGGATGGGCACAAAACAGATTGGTGCCTCACTCGGTTTCCTGTGGCGAGGCTTGAGTCCACATGAGCGGTTAAAAAATCGATGCTTGGGAACTAATGGTTGCCCGACGGGACTTCTGGGACTATCAGATCCATGAGCCCGGTTTTTGTTGTCACCGCTCGCCTTGTTTCCGGCATAATTGCGAAATGCATTTACAGCTTAGCACATTTTTGTTAGAATTTCATATACGGAGTGTCCACCTTTCGTCAAAGATGGTGAGGGTGGATGTCATGTCGACGCTTACCGTCATGGAACTGGTCGGGTGGTGATGTCGTCTCATGAACAGTATCCTCTCGTATGTTCGATTGTAGCCTTTGGGAGGTTTGGTGGTTTCTGGAAGAGGAAGGGGAGGACCATGAGCAAGGGGAAAAAGCTAATATTGCCGGGCGTGATAGTGTTGTTGGCATTGGTGCTGTTGCTGAGCGGTTGCGGTAGCCGGCTGGCATCGAAAGAAGCGCCGGTGCCGCGAGAAATGCCAGCAGCGCCAGTGCCAGTGCAAGAGGGAGCGCGAAGTTTTACTCCTTCTGCTAATGTTGTGCAAAAAAAGGGGCAGGCATCTGGTTCTAGTTCTATGGTGGATTTGGAGACCGAGAAAGCTGCGGCGGGGCGGAAGATTATCTATACCGACAACCTGCACCTGGTAGTGAAAGACAGTAAGAGGACTGTACAACAGATTCGGGAGCAGGTCGCTGCGGCCGGTGGTTATGTTGCTAAGGAACATACTTGGCTGGATAACGGACAAACTCGCGCCAGCATGACATTGCGGGTGCCGTTGGGCCAATTCGACACTTTCTTGGAGCAGTTGCGGCAGTTGGCCTTGCGCGTCGATGATGAGCAGCTCTCCACACAGGATGTTACCGATCGCTACGTGGATTTGAACGCTCGCTTGCGCAACTTGGAGACCACGGAAAAGGAATTACAGGCGTTACTGAGCGATGTGCGCAAACGGACGCAGCGGGCCAGCGATGTCATGGATGTTTACCGGGAGTTGAGCAATGTACGGGGGCAAATTGAGCAGGTCAAAGGGCAGATGCAGATGTTAGAGAAGTTAACCACTTTTACTACCATCAACGTGACCATCACTCCCGACGCTTTGAGCCGGCCTATCGTCAAAGGGCCATGGCGGCCGGCAGTGACTCTCCATAACGCATTAAGCTTGCTCAGTGCTGCTGTGCGTGCGCTGGCACAGTTGACGATTTACATTATTGTCTTCGTGTTGCCTATCATTATCCTGATTGCTATCCCGATTTACTTTCTTTTCTGGATCGTGCGCTGGGTTTTCCGCAAGCGCCGACGTCCTTCACCGACAGGGCTGCAGTCAGAGAAGTAGTATTGACGCGCGAAGCTGCTCAGCGTCGTCAGCGTTCTAGCGGATGATGGCTGAGCAGTTGCCGGTCGAGGATATATGGCCGGGATAAGAAAAGCGCCAGGGCGCTTTGGGCGTCCCGTAATTCTTCCCGGCTGACCATGCTTAACGCTTCTCGATAGGGCTTGACATGCACCTGCATGAATTCGGTGCACTCACGATGTGGTGTAACTTCAAAACGTACGTCCCACGCTAAGAAGAAATGCCCTACAGCATCACTGGTGCCCACAGCGCCAAAAAATGAGCCTAAAGACACCAGCTCACCATGGATAATGCCACCTATTTCCTCAGCCAATTCATCCCGCGCTACATCCTCCGGTGATTCTCCGGGCTTTGTGCCTAAGCCTCCGGCCGGCACCTCCCAGCTCCAGGCGTCTACCGGGTAACGGTAGCTGCGAATCAAAGCTACTTCGTCATCGCTAACCATGGGCACTACCAGCACAAAGCCCGAATGTTCCTGGTAAGTAAAGTCAATTTCCTGGCCATTGGGTAAGATGACGCGGTCCTGCCGCAAATTGTGCCAACGGCTCTGGAAGAGGTATGTTGTTCTCAGGAGGTGCCAGCCGATATTGTCGCCGACTGGTTTCAGGTGACGTAAATCCCCCTCATCCTTTTCTGGTGCCATGTTATACCTTCCAGGCGGTTTTTGCTGCACGGATAAAGGCAATCACCTTTTCCGGGTCTTTCTTGCCCGGAGCAGCCTCGACACCGCTACTTACATCAACGCCCCATGGCCCAACGTAACGGACTGCCTCGGCCACATTTTCTGGCGTCAGCCCACCTGCCATGATGATTTTGAACCGCTGGGACGTCAAATAGGCTAAAATGTCCCAATTCGCCTTCAGACCACTACCCCCGTACAGGTTAGGGTGATAAGCGTCAATGAGAATTTTTGGAGCGTGACGACCCTTTGGTGCTAAAGGCGCATACCAGCCGGCATCTGCATCTGCTTCCTCTTTGGACAAAGGACGCAGTGCTTTGTAAGCTCGCCGGTTCAGTGCCTCCAGTATGGCCGGGGTTTCATCGCCGTGCAATTGAGCGTAATCCAACCCACTTTCATCCAGAGTGGTTTGCACGGTTTCCACGGAAGCATTGACGAACACGCCAACTGTGTAAGGTGGGGGCTCTGGTCGTTCCTGTCGTAACCGCTGCACGATTGTTTTCACTGTCTCCACAGGGACATAACGGGGGCTTTTCTCGTAAAAGATGAAGCCGAGAAAATCAGTGCCGGCTTGTGTTGCCACCCAGGCGTCTTCCCAGTTGGTCAAGCCGCAGATTTTCACTACTGGAGGTTCTTTCCGGATTGGTTCAGTCATATTTCTCCCTTCAGAAAGATATGTGTAGCGCCTGTAGAAGAACAACAATGAGCGGCGCTAAGAAAACGGATGGCAGTAAGTTAGCTACCCGGATTTCCTTGAGTTCTAATAATAACAGGCCGAGGCCAAGAATGAGTACACCACCGGTAGCAGTCATCTCCACCACCCAGAGCGTTTCTGGCGTAACATTGCCAAGGCCACTACCCACGGCCATGGCCAAGACGCTGATGCCACCTTGAAAGATAAGAATGGTGATAAGGGAAAGGATGACGCCGGGGCCCAAGCTGGCTGCGAAGGCGAAGGAAGTAAACCCGTCTAATAGTGATTTAATGGCTAAAAGAGTGTAATCGCCGGTGAGACCGTCCTGGATTGCACCTAAAATGGTCAGCGGTCCTATACAAAAGACCAAGCTGGCGGTGACAAAAGCTCGTGTCAATGAGCGTTCATCCTTTGTCCCTATATAGTTACCAACGTGCTCCTCCAACCAACGCCCAAATTGCTTAAGGCTATTGTCAAAATGCCACCATTCTCCCAGGATACCACCGAGGAGGACGCTAAATAAGGGGATAAGGATATTGTGTGTCTTGAGTGCCATCTGCATGCCCACGACCAAGGTCATCAAGCCAATGCCGTGTATGACGGTTTGGTGGATCTTGTCCGGTAGGCGACTTCCTATAAGAGTGCCCACCAGGGAGCCAATGAACACTGTGGTCATGTTAATCAAGGTACCTGTCATTTGACTTGTAGCCCTTTCTTCTCTGCAGTTTGAGGTGGCCATAGAGTATTCTCTCAATATTTAGTGACATTCCCTTGCCCTCTGAGTGAATTCGGGGCTTAAGGCGTGCCGCCAAATGTCCCCCTGCGAGGACGAATCGGGTTGGTGTAGGCTGTTTTCCTCCCCTTAAAGTTGGAGGAGGTCGGATGGTGGTGAGCCATAAGCCACAGAGTGCCGAATTTTGCGAAGCAATCCCTCAAAGGACTACCGGTGGGTAAAAGCGGCACCACCCCGGGTTATTGATAGGACACGCCATAGATAAGATAATGACCGCCCGCATATGATGTCAGGTGACGGCTGGCAAGGATTGTCACCAGTGTTATCTTGGTCACAATACTCCACCAGAATATTATAGCTTGCTTCACATAAAAAACAAATGAAGCTCAAACGTGATGCTGATTGCATTGCTGCTACGATAGATGTAAACTATACTCAGAATAAAGGAGCACGGCAAAGATGGAATATAAAGACTACTATAAAATATTAGGCGTTGATCGCAATGCCACTCAGCAGGAAATTAAACAGGCTTTCCTCCATTTGGCTCGGAAATATCATCCAGATGTGAATAAAAGCCCCGGGGCGGAAAGTAAGTTCAAAGAGATTAATGAGGCACATGAGGTGCTCTCCGATCCGGAGAAACGCAAGAAGTACGATATGTTAGGTGCCCAGTGGCAACAGTATCAACAGAGTGGTGGTCGGCAGGGCGGTTTCGACTGGAGCCAATGGGCCAGCGGTACCCCGGGCGGGGTACACGTCGAGTACGGTGATGTGGGTGACCTGTTTGGTGGTGGCGGCTTCTCTGATTTCTTCCAGCAGATATTTGGCGGCATGGGCGGTGTCGGCGGAGTTAGTGCCGGGCCGACGGGCTTTCGTCGCGGTCGGCAAGTACCCCGACGAGGCCAGGATGTAGAGCAGCCTGTCGAGATCACTTTGGAGGAAGCATATCACGGAACGACCAGGAGGTTGCGGCGTGCGGACGGTAGCACGGTGGAAGTTCACATTCCCGCTGGGGTGAAGGCTGGCTCTAAAGTTCGCGTCCGGGGCGAGGGAGGGCGCAGTGGCAGGGGCGGCCCTGCTGGCGATCTCTACCTGAAAGTGCGGGTACGGCCGCACAGCATGTTCACCAGACAAGGAAAAGACTTGCATATCAAGGTGCCTGTGGACCTTTACACGGCGGTATTGGGCGGCGAAATCAAGGTGCCGACCATGGAAAAACCGGTACTGCTGACGATTCCGCCGGAGACGGATAATGGCAAAGTATTCCGCTTGCGAGGTAAAGGGATGCCGCAATTGCACCACCCGGAGAAGAAAGGCGATTTGTTGGCGACTATTGAGGTGCGCCTACCTCATGGGCTGACACCGAAGGAGAGAGAACTTTTCCAGCAATTACGTAGTATGCGCCGGCGGCCGGCCTGAGGTGGTTTTTCGTTTCAGACATCTACCCCCATGGCGCCTGCTCAGGCAAAGGCAGAATAGAACGCAGATTTTCTCGTCTCGCCGAGATCTGTTAGTCCTATTAGTTTTGCCTTGCCGTATCGCGTCCACGGCGATGCCGGTATCACGATTTGACGCTCTTATCCTTTAACCTTATAATAGTTGATCTGTGGAGACATAGCGTCTCCACCTTTTTGTGTTGGTTGGCGTTGTACCGGGAACACCCGTTGGCATATATCGGTCAGATAAGGAGGAATGAATGCCTAAGCGAACATATCAGCCTAAAGCGCGCCGCCGCAAGCGAGTGCATGGCTTTCGAGCGCGCATGAAAACAAAGGGGGGACGCAGAGTCTTAAAAGCGCGTCGTCTGCGCGGTCGTAAGCGGTTAACAGTCTGACTGTTTGTGGCTGTGAGCGTCTAAGCCGCCACGTGACATTCTATCGTTGGAGGAAGAAGCAAGGTCGTGAAACGTCGTTATCGGTTACGGGAACACGACCGTCTTGTGCAAGTGCGGCGGCAGGGAAAGGCATGGGCACATCCGCTGTGTGTCTTAGTCACATTGCCCAATGGATTGTCTTATAGCCGCTTTGGTTTTTCTGTGAGCAAGAGGATTGGGAAAGCTGTTATACGCAACAAGGTGCGTCGGCGGTTACGGGAAGTTATGCGCCAACATCTGACTCGAATTCAACCTGGCTGGGATGTGCTATGCATTGCCCGGCCACCTGCTCGTCAAGCTGTCTATACAGACTTAGAAACGGCAGTACTCATCTTATTACAACAAGCAAACTTGTGGCCTGTGTCCAATGGTGAGGTAAAACACCATGCTTAAGAAGGTAATTCTGGGGATTATCTATTTCTATCAGAAGTTCATCTCCCCTGCTTTCCCACCTAGTTGTCGTTTTACTCCGACCTGTTCCCACTACACTTACGAGGCTATCGAGAAATACGGCGTGGTTAAGGGGGGATGGTTAGGTTTGAAAAGAATCTCTCGTTGTCACCCCTTTAACCCTGGGGGATACGATCCTGTCCCCTAAGTTGTTGCACTGAAAAGGTACGGAAACTTTATGTTACACGCGATTTTTGTCGAGCCGTTGGTCATATTGCTCAGAACCTCCAATGTGCTGTTTATGACATTGCACATCCCGGATAGCTGGGGATGGGCTATCATCCTGGTGACGGTTGTCTTGCGGTTAGTCACCCTTCCTCTCACTTTCAGCTCTATGAAGTCTATGCGCCGAATGCAGGAATTGCAGCCGGAAATAGAGAAGCTGAAGAAGAAATATGGCAAAGACCAACAAAAAATGATGCAAGCGCAACAAGAGCTTTATAAGGAGGCAGGTGTAAACCCCTTAGGCGGCTGTTTGCCTATGCTGGTGCAGTGGCCAATCCTCTTTGGTTTCTACTATGCCATTCGCGATTTAGCCTCCGGAGGCGAACTGGTCAAGGTCGCTTGGTGGTTTATCCCTGATCTCTCATTTCCTTACATTGGCGCGGGGCTGAAGTGGATTTATCCATTCCCTCCCTCCATCAAGGGGGGATGGATGGGGGCGCTTCCTTACTTGGTCTTGCCAGTTTTGCTCATGGTCAGCCAGGTGGTGATGCAGTGGATGTCGACTAATACTGCCCAGCAAAGTTCACAGAACAAAATGATGAATCAGATGATGTGGCTTATGAGTATCATGTTTGCTTATATCACGCTTACTTTGCCTTCTGCTCTTTCCCTTTACTGGGTGACTTCCAACCTGTTGGGCATTGGGCAGCAATACTTTGTGAATAAGGCAGCGGCGCAAGCGGCGCCGGTGACTGTCGGAGCGCAAAGCAATATCGTAGAGGTGAAACAGCAACCCTCTGTGACAAAGAAGAAGAAGAAAAAGAAAAAAGGCAAGTAGTCCTTACTGTGACTATCCACGCTGGTTTGAGAGTATACTGTCCGCAGTATGTCCGCAGATTAGTATCTTATTAGCGAATTTCTTGTACACGGTGCAAGAAGATGAACCACAGATTACACAAATTAGATAAACCGAAAATCCGTGGGAATCTATATAATCCGTGGTTTGCTTTTCGGTTCTGGCTCGGCCAGGTTAGGAAGATAGGTAGGAGAACGAGAACACGATAGCACTTCCTTACTAAGAAAAGTGCACTTTGTTGATAAGTGCATACGTTTTTTGGGGCCCTTCTGGTATCGGGCAAAGGTGATTCCATGCAAAAGCAAAATCGAGAATTTCGAGGGAAAAGTGTTGCTGAGGCTATCGAACAAGGACTATCCGAACTGGGCCTGCGCAAGGACCAGGTTCGAGTTGAGGTGATTAACGAGGGCAATAAAGGTCTGTTTGGTATTGGCGCTGTTGATGCCCGTGTCCTGCTAATCCCCATTGGGATGGACAAGGATTCTTCTGCCGCGCCTGCGCCTGTCGAGGCAGTTGTTCCGACAGCGTTGTCAGAGGAATCGGCTGTCAAGGCAGCCTCTGCCGGCACTGCAAGCGAGGCGGCAAGCCTATATTCCCCAGAGCTTGTTGAGATGGCCAGCGCTTCGTTGCGTACTATATTGGAGTATATTGGATTTGATGTAAGCATTGACAATTACGTTGATGATGGCATTGATGTGGACCCGGATAATCCGCCGCTGGTGCTGGATGTGCAGGGCAAGGACCTGGGCGCCCTCATAGGTCGCCAATCTGAGACATTGCGTGCCTTGGAGTACTTGGTGCGCCTGATTGTGAACCAGAGGGTGAAGCACTGGGTCAGCATTAACGTAGACGTGGAGTCTTATCGCAAGCGGCGGCGTGAATCTTTGCAAAGATTAGCTCTGCGCCTGGCTAAGCAGGTTGTCGAGAGCGGTCGGCCGGTGAAAATGGAAGCGATGCCATCCTCGGAACGGCGCATCGTGCACCTCACGCTGCGCGATTATCCCGGGGTGTATACTGAGAGTGTTGGCGAGCATCCCCGCCGGCGGGTAACCATTCTTCCCACGCCGAAGTCTTGATCCGTATTATCTGTGGGCTATAACAGTCCCATTTGGTGCAGCCGCTTCACCGTTTTTTCCCTGTCGTCGAAGCGTAATGTTTGCATGCCGATTTGCGCTGCTACTTCCGTATTGCGGGCTTGGTCATCGATCAATAGACAATTCTCCGGAGCCAACTGTAATTGCTTGGCCGTTAGCCGGTAAATGGCCGGGTCCGGTTTGCGCATGCCCACCAATGCGGAGATGATAATAGCGTCGAAAGCGGCAAAGAGTTCCGGACGTTCCTGCAAGTGTCGTAAGAGGGAAGGGAAAGCATTGCTGCACAGAGCTATCTTGTGGTGTTGACTCATTTTGATCACGATTTGAACCATCTTTTCATCAAGAGGCTGGCCGTAGAAATTGTCCTCTTGCAAGTGTGCAAATTCCGGTGGTAATTGTTCCGCCCAATGAGGAGCAGGTGTAGCTTCCCAGTGCTCCCGGTGTGTAATTTTCCCCGTGGAGGCTGCTTCCCAGTTATCGCCGCTGTAAAGCGTGTGGCGGATAGTACCAGGTGGTAGGTCGAGCTGGCGATCGAATGTCAGCAAAAGCTGGTTGCGCGCTTCTTCCTCGGCCAGCACACCACCGAAGTCGAAGATGATTCCTTTTATGGAGCAGCTTGGGGACATTGAAACACCTATAGCGTCAAAGATGGATTCCCATTATAGCAGAAATTTAGTCTTCTGGCGTGCTTCAAAAGAGCTATTTCCTATCTTGATAGATTTACTGAGACGTAGCAGCTAATTAGGCCACGGAATGACACAGAATTACACGAAAAATATTCTTATCTTCAGTCTTTTCTGTGCCTTTCCGTGGCTTTCTTTCCAGCCCTATTTGTCAAGATTGTTTCGATTTGAAATGAACCATGTCGGTCTTCTCAATAAGTAGGAGCGCGCTTTTGCAATCGCCTTGTGGAACGGATGTGAGGTCATATTTCCAGCGCAAGCTGTTGGGAAGGTAGCTGGTGAGGAACGGAAAGGTGTCGTAGGGGCACCTCTACAATGATGACGGCACATCCCGCCATTGCCGGGTCCAGACGATGGCGCTTTCTCTATCGGTGATCTCCCCGGTAGCTTGCGCTTCCTGCATTGCCTGCAAGAGCCGCCCTACTGCCGGCCCCGGCGGTAGGCTCAGTATTGCCATTACTTCGTTGCCGTTAAGTAGCGGGCGCGGCAAGATAATATCGCGCTCATTGCGAAGAGCTTCCAGTAAGCCGGCGGCCATCTGTAGCCGCCGCTGCCAGTCATTTTTTATTAAGCGGCGCTCGTAGGTGCCCTGAACGTCGGCTAAGAAGAGCAAAATCAATTCCGGTAGAACTTCTTCCGTGTCCCGGAATAAGCGAAACAATGCCCGGCGTTTCGGCAAGGGCGGTTCCGCTCCTTCCACGCTGTGAAACAGATAATGCAGCAGCATATGGTATTGCACCAGTTGTTGTATCCGGCTGACCTCTGGACGACTAAGGCGGAACCGTTCGGCTACCTGTTTGGCCATTTTCTGTCCGACTGTTTCGTGACCGAAAAAGTGTAAGCGGCCGTCTTGGTCCCGGCTCTGTGTTGTGGCTTTGCCCACATCATGCAGTAGAGCTCCCCAGAGCAAAGCCAAGGAACGGGGACGGTCGGCGGTTAGTGGCTCAGCGAGAGTGTCTTTTAGCCAGGAGCGAAATGGCTGCAAGTGCGCCTGACTATCTTTAGAGAAAAGGCCGGGTGGGCGGTCGGATGAGCCATCGAGCCAGCGCAGCCAGCCGTTGAGGTAGCGTAAGACGGTTACGGTGTGGAGGAAGGCGTCATGCTGGTGCACTTCTGGCTGTTCTACGTCGTGCAAAGCGACCAGTTCTGGTAGGAGGTGGGGTAAAAGAGCGAAGCGGTCCATTAGCAATATGCCGCCGGCGGGATGGGGCCCGGCTAAAATGCGATGCCATTCGTCTCGCAGACGCTCTGGACTGACTTGTGCCAGTAAAGGCGCCTGTACTGGAATGGCGGTGATTAAGTCTTCTGTACAGTGATAATGCAGCGCTAAGGCAAAACGGATGGCTCGCAGTAGACGTACCGGGTCCGCCTTCAAAGCATCTGGGGTTGCCGGGCGTAACAGGCATGCCTGCAAATCCTCATAACCATGAAAGGGATCAATTAGCCGGGGCTCTGGCGTTAGCGTCAGCGCCATAGCATTGATCGTAAAGTCCCGGTCGGCTAAATCACTGTTGATATCTTTCCCTTGGAATGACGTTACATCCACTTCTAAGGGTAAGTCGTCTGCTTGGGTGGGCAAGAAGATAGCGCGTCCGAAATCCCGCTCTGAGTCTAAGTCATAATAGGCACCGCCAAAGTGGTCGGCCAGCAGGCGCGCTGCCCGGCGCGCCTCGCTGGCCACCACGATGTCGATGTCGTGGCTGGGTCGCTTTAGGAGTGAATCGCGGACGTAGCCGCCTACCAGGTAAGGTTGCCATCCCTTTTCCTGCAGGAAGGTCAAAAGTTGGTGGGTGAAAGGGTTGATAGCGAACTCTGGCATGTGTTTCCCCTTTGCCTATGGTTGTCCTGCGATAGTTACAGGCTATACTTGACTATCTAATCGACGGGCAGCGGCAATACCAGCTTTCTCATCCACCGTCGAGAGTAACCCGCCGCCTATGATGAAGAAAATAATCAACGAAACGATGCTCAAGCGGCTGGAGCCGGTGAGCTGGCCAATCGCGCCAAAGAGTGCTGGCCCAATGATGCCGGCAAACTTGGAACTGACATCATAGAAGCCGAACATTTCAGCAGACTTTGCTTTGGGCGTCATAGCTCCGTAGAGAGAGCGGCTGAGGGCCTGGCTACCACCTTGTACCATGGCAACCATGATTCCTAACATCCAGAAGTGCAAAGCTGTTTGCATGAAGTAGCCGCCAATGGCGACGAGAGTGTAAACGCCTAAAGCCAACAGAATAGCTCGTTTGGTATTGCCTATCCAGTGAGGTATGCGTCCGAATAGCAATGAGAAGGGAACGCCGACAAATTGAATCATGAGGATAGCGCCGATTAAGTCACTGGTACCAATGCCAATCTCTTTACCGTAAATCACCGCCATGATAATGATGGTGCCGATACCATCATTGTATAGCCAAAAAGCGATGAGGAACTTGAACAGCTCTTTATAATTCCGGATTTCTGAGAAGGTCTTGGCAATACGTTGGAAACCAGCGATGACAGGGTGTGCCGATTCCCCAGTCATCCGCACCGCTTTCGGTTCTGGCACGTTCCTGAAGAGGGGGACGGAGAAAATGGCCCACCAGACGGCGACGCTGATGAAGGAAGCACGGGTGGCAATTTCGGCATTGGCAAAGCCGAATTTCTGGGGCATCATAATCCAGGCCAGGTTGAGCAACAGCAGTAAGCCGCCGCCTAAGTAACCGGTAGCGTAACCGAGGGCGGAGACCTGGTCAATTTTGTCTTCTCCGGCGATGTGAGGTAACAGGGAATCGTAGAAGATATTTGCCCCGGCGAAACCGAAACGGCCAAAAATGTAGAGCACTGAGGCAAAAAGCCAATCGCCGGTGGTGATGAAATACATTCCCGCAGTGGCCAGGATGCCAATGCTGGCGAAAGAGCCTAAATACCGCTTCTTTGCCCCGCTATGGTCTGCCATAGCGCCTAAAATTGGTGCCATGATAGCAATTAGTAGCATGGCGATTGTGTTAGTATATCCCCAGTAGCTACTGGCAGTTACCGGGGATAACCCTTTGGCGGCAACGTCACTGTAAAAGGTCGGCAGGACCGCAGCCATGATGGTAGTCGCAAAAGCGGAATTGGCCCAATCATATAAGGCCCAGGAATAAATAATTTTTTTGGATGCTTGCTTCATTTCATCGACGGACATTTTCTGACCCCTTTCCTATGGAAATAATGAGAATATTTGGACATGGCTCATTTTGTGCCCCTTTCTTCTTCACTGGACTCTGGTGTTTTTATTTTAGCTACAGAAAAACACAGAACTTCGCAGATTTGGGTCGAAAAGCAAATGAAAATCTATTTTTCTTTTCATGTTCTGTGACTGCTCAGCCTTGAGCAAATAGAACGCAGATTTCACGCAGATAAAGCAAATAAACCAGAAGCGATCAGCGAAAATCAGCGTGTATCAGCGTCCAATTGTTGGGAAGGCTAAGTAGTAACCGTGTTTTTAATCCATGCAATCTGCGGTGAAGATAGTTAGGCTGAACCTAAAACGTCATTCTCGCCAGACTCCACTTCTTTACAAACCAGGTCAGTTTCTCATTCTGATCCTCGTAGTCCGTACTGTGTATTGCCTCAATGTTCGATTTTGAACGGGGCATTATGCTACCGCAATACGCAGCCCGCATGACGCCTTGTAAACCAGACCTGATTATATAGCGGCGTGATAGGCAAAATGAACCATGACTCTATTTCGTTGTTGAATGGGCAGCGATTTCCTGCACTTGGATAGCATCCTTGTCAATAATGGTTTCTAATTTGCCGGCTAATTGCTCCGACCAATGGGTCTTGTTTTTGGGAAAGGTAACTTCAACGAGTTTCCTGGACACCGGGATGAAAATGGAAAAAGTGTCTAATCCGGATGTTTCAGTCAATAGCTGGTAGATAGTTTGTAGTTTGTGAATGTCAGCGGCGGCATCTTGACTGCGTTGGAAATAGATGCGCACTTCCTTGGCTGGTTCGGACACTGCTTCTTGCGAGGGGAGAGGTGGCGTCTCCACCGGTGGAGGTGGTGCAATTTCCTCGGCTTCCTGATCTAACCAGGGGGGGGGCGCTTCAGCAATGTGTGTGGGTGGAGACGGCGAGAGTTCTTGTGGGGGCGTAGGATACTCCTTACGGCCATTTCTTGGCCGCTGGGCTGCGGAGGCTTCTATCAGTCTGTCGGTCGCCTCTTCGGCAATGATGCTAAAATCCTTGTCACGCTTGTTGACTTTTCCTCGGACTTGTACGATTTGTTGCTCTTTCCATAGTTCCCGGGTTGCCTGGTAAGTTTTGGGGAAGACCACCACATTGCATCCGTCGCGCAAGTCTTCCATGGTGACAATGAGCATCGCATCCCCTTTGCGTGTTGTTAGCCGCTTTGTTTTGGTAATGAGTCCGACGAGAGTAACTTGATGGCCGACAAGATCATTGTCGAATTCGTCGCAATGGAAATTTATGAACTTCTCCAGATCCACGCTGAGTTTCTCCAAGGGATGAGAGGTGATGTACACGCCGACGTACTCTTTCTCCCATGTCAGGAGGGTGTTCTCCTGTGGCGCCGGTATATCGGGCAAAACGATCTCGCTAACGGTTTCCTTTTCCCCCAACAAGCCAAAAAGGCTGGCTTGCCCCGCGTCTTTGGCGGCAAAGTGGGCGGCACTGATACCCACCAGTTGGTTCATGACTTCCAAGAGCTGTTGGTGGTTACCAAATCTCTTAAAAGCTCCAGCCCGGATCAACGACTCTAAGGCTCGCTTGCCTACCTGGCGCAAGTCTACACGCTGGGCGAAAGATTCTAAGGAGCGGAATGGGCCGCCTTCACGCCGGGCAGTTAAGATGACATCCACCGGGCCCTCGCCGACATTCTTTATCGCTGCTAAGCCAAAGTGAATGGCCGCGCCTGGCGGCACGGGGAATGCGTAATCACTTTTTTGTTCGATCCCCAGGGAAAGAGCTTCCTCCGGCGGTAGAGATTCAATCGTGAATGATTTATTACTGCCATTGATATCTGGTGGCAGAATGGCGATGCCCATCCGCCGGGCGTCCCTGATAAACTTGGCGACCTTTTCCTGGTCATGAATTTCCACATCCAGCAGGGCAGCCATGTATTCCAGGGGGTAGTGGGCTTTCATGTAAGCCGTTTGCACGGTGATGGTAGCATAGTCGACGGCGTGGGCTTTGTTAAAACCATAGCGGGCGAATTTCTCAATGTCGCCGAAGACGGCCTCTGCGATTTCCTTTTTGATGCCGTTGGCTATTGCTCCGGCGATGAATTTTTGCCGGTGATGCAGCAGCTCCTCCTTTTTTTTCTTGGAGACTGCTTTACGGATGTAGTCTGCTTCGCCCGGCTCATAGCCGGCCATTTGGGTGGCGATCTGGATGATTTGTTCCTGGTAAACGATGACACCGTACGTTTCGCCCAAGATGGATTCCAGGATAGGGTGGCGATAGCTGATTTCTGCTTCGCCGTGCATGCGGGCGATGAAATTATCAATGTAATCCATTGGCCCGGGGCGATACAGCGCCACAGTAGCGATGATGTGCGACAATTGGGTCGGCTGCATGTTGCGCAGCACCCGCCGCATGCCGGGAGATTCGACCTGGAAAATACCCGTGACTTCCCCGGTCGAAAGTAGTTTGTAGCTTTCTGGGTCGTCGGTGGGGATTGTTTCTAAGGCGAGTTTGACGCCATGCCGGGCTTCGATGAGGGCAGCAGCACGTTGCATGATGGTCAGGGTGGCTAACCCCAGGAAGTCCACTTTGAGCAGGCCGATATCGCCTTCTAAAGTCTCGCCAACGAATTCCGTCATTACCCCGATAGGACCTTCACGGGCAATGCGGTGTAAGGGGGTGTAGTTAACCAGTGGCTTGTCCGAAATGATGACCCCCGCGGCGTGCGTGGATGCGTGGCGAGTGATACCTTCCAATCGTTGTGCGATCTTGATAAGCTCACGGACTTCTTCGTTCTTTTCTATTTCTTCTTTTAGGTCTGGTTGTTTCAGCGCGTCCGCGATTTTTGTATGCGGGCCGGGAGGCACTAACTTGGCAATGCGATCTACCTGGCGCAATTCTAAGTCCATGACCCGGCCTACATCCCGAATGACGGCCCGAGGACCCATGGTGCCGAAAGTGATGATTTGGGCCACGTTTTCTTGGCCGTACTTTTGTACTGTGTACTGAATAAGCTCATCTCGCCGGTCATCGGGGAAATCCAGGTCGATGTCCGGCATGCTTACCCGGCTGGGGTTGAGAAAACGTTCAAAGATGAGTTTGTGCGGTAGCGGATCTAAATGGGTGATGTATAAACTATAGGCCACCAAGCTGCTCGCTCCGGAGCCGCGTACATTCCACCAGATACCGTGTTCCTTGGCGTACATGACCAGGTCGCGAACGATGAGAAAATAAGCATCGAAGCCCATGCTGTGGATAACGTCTAATTCGTAATTAAGCCTCTTTTGCACATCAGCGTTATCTGCCCGAGCCCCGTAGCGGTTTTGCAGGCCAGTTTGGCAAAGGTGGCGCAGGTAAGTTTCCTCGTTGAAACCTTCTGGAACGGCGAAATGGGGCAAGTGATAGCCTTGTTTATGTAGATCTATCTCGCACATTTCGGCGATATCTAAGGTGTTGTAAAGTGCCTCCGGCGTTTCCTTGAAAAGTTGCATCATCTCGGCGCCGCTTTTCAGATAGTAGGAATTATCACTCATGCGCATGCGCTTTGGATCGCGCAGGGTAGATTTGGTCTGTACGCAGAGGAGCACGTCGTGGGCCGGAGCATCTTCCTGGCGCACGTAATGCACATCATTGGTGGCGATGACTCTTAAGTCGTATTTCTTTGCCAGCCTTAGCAGCTTGCGGTTAATTTGGGTCAGTGCTTCGATGCCGTGTTCTTGCAGTTCGACGAAGAAACGTTCCTGGCCAAATAGGTTTATGTACCATTGGAGTTGATGCTCGGCGGCAGCGTCTTGTCCCCGGTTCATCAACTGCGGGATTTCTGCTGCCATGCAGCCGGTGGTGGCGATGAGCCCTTCCGCATGTTTAGCCAGGAGTTCGTGGTCAAATCTCGGTTTTTGATAGAATCCTTTGAGTTGGGCCTCGGAAATGAGTTGGAGCAGGTTCTTGTAGCCGGTCTGATTTTGAGCCAAGAGGAGCAAATGGTATGGTTTGCGGTCTAACTGTGGATCCCGATCGGTCATGCGACGTGTCGCCAAATAGGCTTCCACCCCGATGATAGGCTTGATGTTAGCTTTCTCGGCTTCTTTGTAAAACTCAATGACTCCGTGCATGACGCCGTGGTCGGTGAGCGCTAAGGCCGGCTGTCCCATTTCTTTCGCCCGGGCTACCAGTTCTGGAATGCGGCTGAGGCCATCTAAGAGTGAATACTCGCTATGGACGTGCAAATGCACGAAATCGTCTTGACGTCGTTCCATATTGTTGTACTGTCCTGTGCCTTCTTGGTAGCCATGCTACCTCAAAGGCTGTTGCGAAGGGCTTTTAACTGTGGCCATAACCATGCGCTCAGAGCACCTTTCCGGTGGGTTGTGAATCAGCTCATACGGGTCTGAATCGCAACCGAGGATGGAGGAGTCTGGCCTCAATTGTGTTCGTGGGGCTCTACCCCGGTCGGCCTATATTGTAGCGCAAAAGCTATTATAACACCGTTTTGTGATTGGCTCAATTGGGCATGGAGTCTGGCGAAAATGACGTTTTAAGCTCGACAGAGCTATTTTTACTACAGATTGCATGGATTAAAAACACGGTTACTGCTCAGCCTTCCCAACAATTGGACGCTGATGGCGCTGATACACGCTGATTTCCGCTGATCGTTTCTGGTTTATTTGCTTTATCTGCGTGAAATCTGCGTTCTCTTTGCTCAAGGCTGAGCAGTTACAAAACACTAGAATAAAAACAGATTTTCCTTTGCTTTTCGACTCCAACCTGTGCATTTCTGTGTTTTTCTGTTGCTAATAAAAAATGCCAGAGCCTTGCTTGTGAGATAGACTCGCAGTTTGGGCGTGGTTCCGTTTGCCTGTCACGCTGTTTTTCAATCAGACCTGGGTTATAAGGCATCAGGTGCGTTTCATATTGCAAGACCGATGTTGGGGGAGAGGTAGCAGCATCGTATACAGTCAGCGGCGACGTAGAAGAGCCTTTTGTAAGTGCGTGGAAATACTCTCCACCCGATTCTCCCAGCTATGGGTGCGGACTAATGTCTGTCGATACACCCGTTTCTCTGGCGTGTCTTCTAATAGAGCCTGTCCTACGGCAGTGACGAAATTCTCGCTGGCGGCGATGTACAACGCCTCGGCGAAGTTTTTCGCTGCCGGAATAGGCGTGCTCACCACCGGTAAGCCACACGCTAAATATTCGTACATCTTTAGCGGGTCAATGCTGGCCGTCCAGGCGTTCAGCTGATAAGGCATCAATGCCACGTCGCAACCTTTCATGAAGTGGGGCACCGCAGAAACCGGCTGACGACCCAAAGCACGAACATTGGGCAATTGCAATGCTTGCCACTCCTCTGTTCGGAAGCGCAAAGATAGCGGCCCTACCAGCAACAACGTTCCCCGCGGATAAGCTATAGCTACTTGCCGCAGCAAAGTGAGGTCAATTTTGTCATTGATGACACCAACGTAGCCTATTACTGGCCGCGGCAATTGATCGAAAATTGGTGGTAGCGGCTCTGTCAACGCTTTTTGGAATCTGTACCAATCCACCGCGTTAGGCACGTAAGCACAATGGGGGTTCACCGCCGTTTTCTGCCGGCAAAGATCGGGATGTGTGCAGATGACCAGGTCTGCCCTGCGGGTCATAGTGTCATCTAATTGTCGTAACCACGCCAATCGTTTTTGCCTGGCAAAGCCTGCTTCATAGGCTGTATAATCATCCACCACGTGGTATACTATTAGTTTCTCGTTCCACTGGCCAATCATGTCTCCCTGATCGGGGGAAACCAGCCAAAGGATAGGCCGTTCCGGGCCCAAACGACGCAAATGACGGGCCAGGTCGAGGCGGCGCCAGCCAGCAAAAAGTTGCCGGAGCGGCGTCTGGCCGCTCACCGGTGCCCAGGGTAATGGACGGTAAATATACAAGTTCGGCAAAGCTTCTTGCCAGCGAGGTCCTTGCTGCCAGAGTTGTCGCGGCTGCCGCAAGACAGCCCGCAAATAAGGGCGTGGTTCCATATACACAACCCGGTTTTGCCGGGCCAGGCGGGACATAATCTGATGGCGATTGCGCCAGGGGCTATCCCATGGGTTAGGTGCAGCGCATATAATTGTCTCGCTGCTAATCATTGCTTCCCTCCGTTGCTGATAGCCACCCCAAGGCAACGTTGTACATGCGCACGTGCTGGGTGCCAATGCGATCCCACCGCCGTTCCCGAGCAAAAGCCAACGCATTTTGCCCCATACCGGCTGATTCACCGGCTAAAGCGGCCTGTAAGGCTTTGGTCAAAGCGCCTTCAGTTGCTGGATCGTAGAGAAGGCCGCGGCTTCCCTCCACCAGTGCCGGGAACGGCCCTAAATCCGGGGCGATGATGGGTAAACTAAAACTGAAGGCTAACAACGCGGCCCCGGAAGTGGTGGCGCAGTGATAAGGCAACACAGAACAATCTGCCGCCCGCAGGAAGCGGGAGAGTTGGTTGTCAGGTACATATTGGGGGAAGACTGTCAAGCGTGGATCGCGCTCTGCTGCTTGCAGGACCATTGTTTTATACCCGGCGGAATCTGCGTGCCCGGCCAAAATGAGCCGTGCCCGCGGATCACCCGTTTGCTCGAAAGCCGTTAGTAGCCGTTCTATACCTTTATATGGGCGCAGCAAGCCGAGGAAAATGAAAACGAACTGGTCGTTAGTAAAATTAAAAGAGCGCCGGGCTGTTTCCCGGCTGAAAGTGTCGGGGTAAGTGCCTATGTAGCTGCCGTGAGGAATCACAAACACGTTGTGCGTGCGTCCACAGTGATGCTTCACGTCGGCACGGGCCTGCTCGTTGTGTACATGTATAGCATCGGCTAAGCGAAACATGGCTCGGTTAGCAATCCTATTTAGCCGTGGGGACTGTCCTTCATGACTGCGCAGGTTGTGCACGGTGTAAATAATTTTCACGCCTGTCAGCTTGGCCCACACGAGCCCAGCAATGACTGAAGTTAATTTTAGATGGCGGCGCCAACGGGATGGTGCCGCGTAGAGCATTTCGATCCAATGAAAGTGTAAAATGTCAAAACGGCCGTGACGACGCACAATCCATGGCAGGGTAAACCCATCGTTGACTGACGCCCGAACTTGCGGGGATGACTGGTTGATTCCAGCCGTCAATTGATGAGCGTAAGGGTTCAAGTAAACCCGAGCGATGTGCATGACCCGCAAAGGACGGTTGGAGGCCTTCACAGCAACCTCCTGGGCAGGGCTAGTTGCAACTGTCGCCACCCTTGTCCCACCTTTTGGCGTACATCAGGCATCCAGATGAGCGCTAAGCCCGCGTAAACACCCACAAACAATGTGCCCATGACCAACAGTCGCATTAGCCCAGCTTGCCAGAGGCCACTTTTCAGTAAGAAGAGAAAGGCCGTGCCGCTGAGAGAAGCTGCAAGGATGGTGGGCCAGAGGACTTCGCCATAAGGGCGCCAGCTCACGGCTAACACTTTGTTAGCAAGCCAGCCGGAAATGTAAAAGTCCACAATGGCGACGATGGCAGAAAGGGCGCTCACGCCAATAATGCCGCCCCATTTCACTGCTGGGTAAAGGAATAGCGTCATGGTCGTTAACCGCCAGATGGCAATGTAAGTTAACCATTGCGGCTTGCCTCCGGCTTTGAAGACATTGCCCATGTTGGCAGCGACAGAGCGCAGCAGGCCATAGATGCCTAAGAGCTGCATAGGCAGGATGGCGTCGTGCCATTTTTCAGCGCCGATCATGGCGACTATATCTGTAGCGAAGAGGAATGTTCCCACGGCTAAAGGCAAAGCGAGCAATGCTACATAACGTAGCGTCTGGAAGAAAAGATAGCGGAAGCGTTCCAGGTCATCTTGCAGGCGGCTCAACGCGGGGAACATGACTTGCCCCACTACGCGCGTAATTTGCGTCGCCGGCAAGTTCGAGAGGCGGTAAGCGTAGTCGTAAGCGCCCTCCAGCGTCCAGCCCAGATAATGAATCACGAAGAGGTCGTCTATATTGGTAATGGTGATGATGAGGAGTTGGCTACCGGCTATATGTTTTCCATAAGCAAATAGCTCGCCAGCGATTTTAGGCACGAAGCGAAGATGAGGCCTCCACTTGGTGACCCACCAGGCCAGTAAGACCCTGATCACGCTAGCGGAGAGACGACCGTACACTAAGCTCCACACGCCTTGCCCGGCGAAAGCAAGTGCCAGGGATACTCCCACGTTTACAAGGTTGGGCACGATGTCCGGCAGCGCCCGGCGACGGAAGTCCAACTCCCGGGCCAGCAGGATCATCGGTATCCGAGCGAAGGCAGAAATAATCAGGTTTAAGCTTAGTACGCGCAGCACCGGCACAATGAGAGGATTAGGGTCTAACGAGAATGGAATAGCCAGCGGTGCAGCGATGTAGGCAATGCTGTAAAGTGCCAGTGCCATGCCTAAGATGAACCAAAAGGCAGTCTGCCGAGCGTCTTCACTGTCCTCTTTGCGATAGATCAGCGCCGTGCCGAAACCAGCTTCCCGGAGCATCTGCAGGATGTCCACCACCAAGTTGGCACCGGCGACCAAGCCGAAATCGGCTCGAGTTAGTAAGATCGCCAGTACTAACCTGGTGATGATGCCTAAGACGTTGGCAACGACGCTAGAGACAGTGACCCAGAAGAGGCCGCTTTTGATCCGCTGCCGCAAGTTCATGACAAAGAGGCTTTCCGCCCGTCAATGATGAAATCGCGGGCCCAAAAGCCTGGCCAGCGGTGTGCTAATCTGTTGTAAATGTCCTGGATGACCGGCCACCGCAAGTAGAAGGGATACATCTGCCAGGCCCAGAGGCTGGCGGAGCCGTCGAAGCTGACAGGTTCAATGCCACGTTGGCGTAGTTTTGCCACCGTTTCTCCTAATGTGAAATGGCGCAAGTGCGTGAAATCGGTGGGAGAATTGCGTACTATAGGAAATTTGCCCTGCAAAAGCCAGAGGCGCACCCGCCAGTGGGCAATATTGGGTGAGAGGAAGAGAAATTGGCCGCCGGGACGCAGCACGCGGGTGATTTCGTCCAGCACGGGGTCCACCCAGAAGCGATGTTCCAGGCCGCTATCACTGACAACCACGTCGAACACTTCGCCGGGGAAAGGCAACGGTGATTCGTCTAGATCTACTTGGCAAACTTGCAGGCCCTTTTGATGCGCTAAACCGGCCGCGGCGCCGGAAAGATCGGTAGCAAAGACCTGGCATCCTTTTGCCAGCAGTTTCTGTCCTAAAACACCGTTGCCGCAATCCACGGCCAGCACTTTACTGTTGGGAAGCACTTTGTCCACTAGTAATTGTAGCCGGCTGTGATCTACCAGATCTCCCTTTTGTTGCCAGTAAGCATCGTAATAAGTGCGTAAGTTCATAGGTTTGCCTTCACAATCAGTGGAAGCCATACTCGCGGCGGAGGTGGGGGCGTGACGGAAACCGGCATGAGGGTCATAGCACTTTCCCCCATAGGCACCGGCAACGGTAATGTGCCCACCAACGTCGGCGTTATGATGTTGGTCGTTACTGTAGCTGTGATCGGGTTGTGCAGCGTCAGACGATATGGCTCGTGTATTGGCCAGTTCAGTTTCCGCAAATCCAACGTCAGTGAAATAGCGTAAGTGGTATCGCTAATGACGCCGGTGAGAATTGGCTGTGCTTCATTAGCCGTCACATCTACGTCGGTCCAGTGTGGTAAGCTGTGCTGGGTAACGTCCAACCACCAGTAGCTGTGGCTTTCGTCGGTATGCACGTGAATGTGACGGGGCGGCTTCTCCGGCTTTTGCTTATCCTGGATCGTGTCCAGCGCCCAGCTCATGTCATATGGAGTAGCCGGCCCACCGTGTCCAGCCGGATACCAGTAGAGGAATACATCCTCGCTACCGGCGGCCTGTATAGCGTTGTACATATCTTGGGCGTGATGTGGCAATACTTTGATATCCTCGGTGCCATGGATAATGAGGGTAGGCATGTGGAGCAAGTTCACCGCGTAACTGATGGGAGAGCGACGCTGGTACTCAAAGGGATATGTTTCCGGTGGACCGCCTACTTCTGACCGAATTTCCGCCTGCCGCCACAGTTCTGTCTCATTGTACCAGGCGGTCAAATTGGTAGGGCCGGCGTAATCCACCAGTGCAGCGAAAGTGTCGGGGTATTTGGCGGCGGTGACCAGGGCAATCTGAGCGCCGGCCGATTCTCCTACCAGGTAAATCCGGTTCATGTCCACATTGTACGATCGTCGCACGGCGTTAATGGTGTCTATGACGTCATGTTGGGCAGCACGAGAAGCCAAAGGCCGGCGGCCTGACGAGACGCCGGGAGGGACGGGTCGTTCTCCGTGCATTTCCGGTGATACTAACAACCAACCTTTCTGTGCTACCAGCCCGCCGTAAGCCCAGATTTGATCCAGGTACGGTTTCTCGTCGCTGCTGGGCGGCCAACCGTGTAAGATGACCATCAATGGTGTGGGCTTCGATGAATCATAAAAAGGTGGCTTTTGCAAGGCGTAGCGTTGGCTGCTGGAATCATAACTGCTGGAAAAAGTCAGATCGTATATTTGCCCTGAATCCACGTTGCCTTCGATTACTAAATAGCCATGGCTAACGCTCCAGGCATCTTGCCCGGCATCCATGGTGAAACTGATGATGTTGTTGCCACTTACCAAATAAGCCGGGTCAAACGTCCAGGAGCGCTGCGGCCAATCGGTGGAGCATTCCCCTAACTGCCCACCGGTGGCCTGCGCCGTGCCGATTTTGTGGCCATTTAGATAGATGCTGTGCGGCTTGTAGACGTTATTGGGGTAAAGATACAAAGTTGCCTTGGTCGGCGTCCCGGCCCAAAGCAAGTATACCGACGCGCTCTGCGGTTCCGTCGCATCATCGATGATGATGCACTGATTGAAAGTGCTGGAAGTAATGGTGTTCTGACTGGCCACGGTGCCGAGGATGGTCTCTGGGTCGGATAGTAACGCCGGCTGCAAGTCGGCGCTGCGAGCTGGAAACTTGGGAGCGCCGGCTAGCACTTCCCCCGTAGCGGCCAAGAGAAGTAAAGCCAGGAGAAATGCCGCGAGGCCGCCAATCCACTGGCGCCGGTAATTTCCCTGGCCGGAATGGAATGCTTCTTTCACGTGTTGTGCTCCTTTAAAGCCGAAAATTCGGCTGGGTTCCAACACAATTATACCGGAGGAACTCGGTTTATTCCAATCAGGGATGGGGGTAAGAGGGGGCTATTAAGGCAAGGACGGAAGAGAGAGGCAATGCACCTCTGGAACTGACCCTATTACTGATTAGGACATGGTTCATTTCGAGTTGAAACAATCTTGGCAAATAGGGCCGGAAAGGAAACCACGGAAGAACACGGAAAGGCCCAGAAAAGGCTAAAGACGAAAATTTTCCGGGCAATCCTGTCTCATTCTGTGGCTTAATCAACCGCGATGTCTCAGTAGATTTGTCAAGCGGGGAAACGGATCTCTGGAACCATGCCCTGATTAGTTTGCGTCTGTCAGAACAGTTGGTATCCATCCATGTTGAGTCAGTAACGCTGTAAAGTTATACTGGATAGGTTGCCCTCCTGGAACATAGATAGCTACTGATTCCGAGCTGTAGGCGTGCGCATCGGTTGGCGAGCTTAATTCGTACCACCCTGACGGAACTTCCACAAAGCGATAAGCTCCCCCGGCACCGCTGACGATCGCCTGGCTCCAATTGCTGTTACAGGCCACAAGCCATAAATGGTAGCCGGGTAAAGCGGGCTCATCGCTATCCCACTGGCTATTACCATTGCGGTCCATGAATACGTACCCTTCCAAAGTACCAACAGCCGGCGTAGGTGTAGCTGTCGGCGTGGGCGTAGGCGTAGGCGTGTCGGTTGGCGTAGGTGTCGGCAATAGCAGGCCAAAGTCCACTCCACTGGTGAGGCTAGCCCCTGGGGGAAGGGAGAGCAAATACCGAGATGGAGTCGTGAGCTGATAGCCAAATGGTACTTCCAGGCGTAGCAGATAAGAAGTCGGTGGAATAGCAGGGAAGGTATATCTCCCATCTAAATCACTGGTCGTTGTAAAAACCGATTGGCTTGCGATCTGATTTTGGAGTATTACCGCCATATTAGTTATGCCGGGCTCTTCCGCTTGTCTAATCCCATCACTGTTGTAATCAAACCAAATCCAACCGCTCACAGATGCCGGGAGCGGCGTTGCCGTGGGTGTGTTGGTCGGCGTTGCCGTGGGTGTGTTGGTCGGCGTTGCCGTGGGTGTGTTGGTCGGCGTTGGTGTCGGCGTATCGGTGGGCGTTGGTGTCGGCGTATCGGTCGGCGTTGGTGTCGGCGTGTCGGTAGGCGTTGGTGTCGGCGTGTCGGTAGGCGTTGGTGTCGGCGTGTCGGTAGGCGTTGGTGTCGGCGTGTCGGTAGGCGTTGGTGTCGGCGTATCGGT
>WFQT01000216.1 GCA_015486895.1 Anaerolineae bacterium | reverse complement strand
GTAGAGCACCTCAAGGGAAGAATCTTCGCCAAATATACCAAGAAAGCATTGCTTTTAGTGGGAAGAGAGGCTGCTATTGAGCTGTTCGTTGAAGATTCCTACCTAACGGGCACGCTGTCGTCGCTTCCGCTCCTCGAAATGACAAATTGAGGCTATCTCTTTTGCACTTGTTTCTGCTCATTTATTTGTCCAAAGCTAAAATGCTAACTGCCTTGGTCTTTAAAAGTACTCAAGCCATTATCCCACTTTATTGGGCACAGCGATAGCCATTGACTATCACAAATAAGGATAAAATAGGCTGACTGTCATCCACACGAAGGTAAATCAAAGGACAATTAGCGTTGGCATGCAGCCTTGTATGGATATCCACCTAGTTGGGTACTCTCCAAAAGTGCTGCGCGATGCGAAAAGGAAACGCTATTGAGAAATGCTTCTCAACACCCCAAAGTATTATTTCAAGGGGATGAATTCTTCTACATATAAAATGGAGATCAAAAAGTGAACATTGCAGAATTAGAACAACTTACCCTCCAAGAACTGAGAGAAAAAGCCAGAGAAATGCATGTTACCGGCTTCTCTCGGTTAAAGAAAATTGACCTGATCATGCGCCTATTGCAAGCTAGCGCCGAGCAACAAGGCTACCTCTTCGGTGGTGGCGTTTTGGAAGTCTTGCCAGACGGCATCGGTTTCCTACGTTCCAACCACCTCCTGCCCGGCCCTCGCGACGTTTACGTCTCCCAATCGCAAATTCGACGTTTTAACATGCGCACAGGCGATATTGTTGTCGGACAAGTCAGGCCACCGAAGGAAACAGAGAAATATTACGGTCTACTCAAAGTTAACGCCGTTAATGGCCTCGATCCGGATGTTAACCGCCAACGGGTTTTCTTCGAAAAGCTTACCCCCATTTTCCCCAATCAACAACTCAAGTCAGAGACGCGACCGCACATTTTAGCCACCAGGCTTATTGATCTCATTGCGCCCATCGGGCGGGGCCAGCGCGGCATGATCGTCTCACCACCCAAAGCAGGCAAAACTACCATCCTGAAGCAGATTGCCAATGGTATCACAACCAACTACAATGATATAGACATGATGGTTGTTCTCATCGGCGAACGGCCTGAAGAAGTCACAGACATGGACCGTTCGGTAGAAGCAGAAGTCTACAGTTCGACGTTCGATGATCCAGTGCAGAACCACGTCCGAGTCGCGGAAATGGCGCTGAACATGGCTAAGCGAAAAGTAGAAGCAAAAAAGGACGTTGTCATCTTGTTAGACTCCATTACCCGTCTCTCGCGCGCCTACAACTTAATCGTACCTCCCAGCGGTCGTACACTCTCAGGCGGCTTAGATCCGGCGGCTCTTTATCCGCCGAAACACTTTTTCGGTGCCGCTCGCAACATTGAGGAAGGGGGCAGCCTAACGGTTATTGCTACCTGTTTAGTGGACACCGGCAGTCGCATGGACGATGTCATCTACGAAGAGTTCAAAGGCACCGGCAACATGGAACTTCAGTTAAATCGTCGGCTGGCCGAACGGCGCATTTTCCCTGCTTTTAATATCGAACGCTCGTCTACACGCCGGGAAGAATTGCTGCTGGACAAAGAAACATTACAAAAGGTATGGACACTACGCCGTATGGTCGATGCCTTAGGTGGCGGCGAGGAAGCATTACCTCCTTTACTGGAACGATTATCCCGCTCCCGAAGCAATGCCGAGTTCCTCGAGACATTAAACCAACCATAGAAGAACCTCGTTACCCATCGGAGCGTTGCAAAGCATCGGGGAATAATTTTACACCTTGAGCACCTCCAGTCTATAATGTGCCTCGAGAAACATTCATGAGCAAGGGGAAAGATTAACTCACCAATGCAAAAGAGTGTTAAGGCCCAATTTCCATCCCGACATACTAATAAATCGGAGTGGGTAGTGCCTTCGCTAAAGGCTATGCTTCCCCGGGTCCGGCTATGGACTTGGTTGCGGGCATGGCATATCAATGGCCGTCAACAATTGGCCACTTGGCAAGAGAGTTTCACCTTCACGCGCCTTTCTCTGCATATTGGCATTCTATTGACAGTTGTGGTGATGATTACTCTGCAACAAATCCAAGTGCCTTCTTTTTCTTACGTTGTTGCTGCTCTCCAACCAAAACCATCACAGGCGGGAGAAGCAGCTATGTCCGATAGCGAAGCCGCCATCTGGTTCCAGCACGTCATTCCCGGTTCCCCGGTGGAGGGGTTGATCCGGAAAAGCAGTTCCCACACGATCATCCCCGAACGACCCCGTGACCATCTAATTACCTATATTGTGCAGCCGGGGGATACCGTCTCCACCATCGCAGCAAAATTCAAGCTGAAAGAACAAACTGTGGAGTGGGCCAATGGCCTGGAGCTGAATCCAGACGTTGTCGTCAGTGGCGCAGAGTTGATCATTCCACCAGTAGATGGTGTCGTGCATGTTGTAGAAACAGATGACACTATCGCCAAGATCGCTCATAAGTACAAGGTGAAACCAGAAGCCATTGTCCAGTACGAGCCCAATCACCTCTACAGCGTTGACGCGCTGTTGCGACCCCATCAGACTATCATCGTCCCCGGTGGCACGAAACCGTATGTTATCCCAGTTGTACACAGTTACGCTGGGCCAGTGCCTGCCGGTGCTGCCCACGGTAGCGGCCATTTCGCTTGGCCGGCCAGTGGTCGCTTGACGGCACTATTCAATCAGATCGTCTGTAGCCCCCTGTTAGGGTGTGTGCATCACAGCGGCATTGACATTGCTAATGGCATTGGCACGTCGATTAAAGCGGCCGATTCTGGCTATGTCGCCTTTGCCGGCTATCGCACAGATGGTTACGGCAGATTAATCATCATCAACCACGGCAACGGCTTTACTACCTATTATGCTCATCTCAGCGTCATACTGGTGCGGAAAGGGCAATCCGTGGGACGGGGCCAACTCATCGGGAGAATGGGACGTAGCGGCAATGTCACCGGTGTCCACCTCCATTTTGAAACTCGCTTCAACAATATCGTGCGCAACCCGTTAAACTACCTCCCCCGGCCGTAAAACCGAAACAGTCTTGACAAATAGGACCGGATCGCACGTGAATCGACATCACCTCCAGCAAGACAAGACGTTCAACCTCTGCGAGAAGTTGAACGTCGTCTCTCCGAGTTGAGTCTATGGGCACGCCGGCCGGCGCCGGAGTTCGGCCGCAGGCCCGGGGGGTTCAGTTTCAATCGTGATAACCTGTGCCGAAGCTGCTGCTCTACCACACGCAAGCCCTCTACTTTGTGCTCACCCTGCCAGGAACAAAAAATAATTAGTGAAGGAGATTTACTTTGGCGGTTTGATGGTAATGTGTTTATTGATGTCGGTGACGCTAGATTCCATGGTTTGATCTACATCGCCTTTCATGTGAAAAATACCCCGGACGACAACAGGTGG
>WFQT01000215.1 GCA_015486895.1 Anaerolineae bacterium | reverse complement strand
TGTTTATGCTATCCCCTATGCAATGAGTGTTTACGGCCTATGGGTGCGTACTGACTTGCTGGCGCAGGCCGGCTTACCTATTCCGACCACTTATGATGAAGTACTAAAAGCAGCCTCGACGCTCAGCCAAGGGACAGTTTATGGCATTGCCTTACCCGGAGGGCAAAATATAGCTACTGTGAACTACTTTTCTACTTTCTTGTGGCAGAACGGTGGTGATTATTTTAACTGTAATGGAGATGTCGTGTTCGGCCAGCCAGAAGCGCTGGAAGCGGTAAAAAAATGGGCAGCACTAGCACGTTACGCTCCTCCAGGATTCACTGTCTGGGGATACAATGAACAGATTGATGCGTTTCTACAAGGGCGAGTCGCTATGGCCATGTATGCCGGTAGATTAGGCGTTGCCATGGCCAGCAAAGCTCCGGCGTTTGAAGACCATGTAGTCGTTGTTTTCCCCCCTTGGGGGCCGGAACATGTTACACTGGGTGTATACAGCCGTTTTGCCATTGCCGCCGGGACCAGTAACAAAAAAGAGGCAAAGGCTTTTTTGCAATGGTTAGTAAGCGGAGACAGACTTTTGCGCTACGATATGACAGTGCCTGGGCACATGATTCCTCCACTACTCTCCGTACGGAAGATGGCCTTACACTATCACTCACCGTATGTAAAAAAACATGCCGATTGGATGCAAAAATTCAATCTTTGGTCTTCCTATACTAATCATCCAGCAATGAACATGGGTTCCATACACAATCACAAATTCGTCCGCTCAGATACAGCGCCACCGTGGGCCGATGCTGTGTTTAGTACACCCGGCATTATTGATACCATGCTACAACAGATTGCATTAGGAGGAGAGGATCCTGAGGTAGCTTGGCAAAAAGCAATTATCAAGATGAAAGCAGCGGTGTCAGAATGGAAATCGCGACATCCTGAGTGGCGACCTCCCACGTGCCGGTAGTCGAAAGCGAATCCCGAATTATCTAATAGCCAGTTGGGCACAGTCAGTCACGCCCTGTTCTGAAGACGATAGTTCGGCTGTGAGGTCCATTGGCATCCTGTCACATAGTGGGAGCGACCCGCGTCGTCCCCGCTAACGAAAAGCCGGCAGAGATACCTCTGCCGGCTTTTTTTATTAATCGAAACGGGCCAAATCACCCAGAAACGGAGGAATCCCCCTGGCTCGCCGAGCCAATACAGCACTCACGGACTCAGGCATTCAGACATATGATTACAGCTCTTTCTTGTGCGAGATGCCATGATCATATGTCATCAGAACGCCGTACAAGCCAATGCCTGTCTAATAATTGCATCCCCGGCTAACGCACTATTGCTTGAGTCGTAGTTATCACGATTTAAATTGCGCCGGTAGGTTACGGCCTCACGTCGGCTGTTGATCCGCAATTGACACTAAGGCAAAAAGCAGCAGCACCATAGCCTTGCAACCTGGGTTGTCAATGTTGGACAGATGTAATTGCCATTAGCGGCCACTAAAAGAACGGATACGAGGAACCGCTAATGGCAGGTCAGGGGAGCCGGACATCGCTATGTACATCCTGCGAATGCTCTGCTCTAATGAATTTCTCACCCGGCGCCGTTCCTGATTAGGAATGGCCTGCGGGCGGTGCTCAATAGGTTTTCCCACCATGACTTTGCGCGTTTCATCATGGATAGCTATCGGGTAGAATTTCAGCGCTATGTGGGTTCTTTCGTAATACAGTTCTGCTATGTGTACAAATCCTTTTTGAAAAGGACGCATTCTTGTGAGTGGATCCTGCGCTTGCTGTGGGTCTTCGGGGAAAATCAACAGTGATTTCCTTTCTAAGAGCAGGTCGAGGCTCTTTTGAAAAGTTTCTTTCAGCCCTTGGTAGTAGTGATATACGGGCACGCAGCCCAGGGAGCGTAGCAACGGTACGGTGATAACGCAGATTAGCTTAGCAAGTGCGTTGCTCAAAGGAGGACGAAGGTTTAGCTCTTTTTCGATAAAGTCCACCCGCATATAGTCCGGTGCCTCCCGTCTATTGAGCATTTCTTCAACGATCCACGGATACAACCGCAGCGGTATAGTCGTCACGGCTCCGATGGGGCCGCGGGCGCCCAAGTGGTTGCCCACGAGCACGCTGGCTTCTTCCCGGGGTAGGTTCTCCGCCCCAAGCAATGTTCCTTCCCAGATAACAGAACGTATCCACCGCCTGATGAGGTCGTAGAGTTTGTCATTCATGAGCACATTAGTTCTCCCGGGATTATTTGCTTTTTCGACGCGGCAAAATTACTTTTTCTATGTCGACCAATCTCAATATTTTGGCTAACTAGTACTCAGTCAACCG
>WFQT01000214.1 GCA_015486895.1 Anaerolineae bacterium | reverse complement strand
CTGATCTATTGCTGAAAACATTACCCGGTTGGATAGCGGGGAAAATCACTCCCCAACCACAGGATGACAACCTGGCTACGTACGCTCCCATGTTGAAAAAGGAAGATGGCTGGTTAGACTGGCGATTGCCGGCTATTGATTTACAGCGTCGGGTGTTAGCGTTCAACCCGTGGCCGGTGGCTATGACCCGCTGGCGTGAAAAGCAGTTGCGTGTCTGGCGAGCTTTTGCCCTGCCTGATGCAGCGGTAGGGGGGGCTGTCGGCCAGGTCATACCATGGGAGAAAAGCGCTGCCGTGATCACCGGTGAAGGTGTGCTTGTCTTAGGGGAGGTGCAATTGGCCGGAAAGAAACGCCTCCCTGCCGAGCAGTTCTGCCGCGGCTACCGGAATTTCACCGGCAGTCTATTAGCTTTTACTCCCGAATAGCAACGATGACCTTCTTAATAGCGGTAGGTTGGCCTGTCGGTCCGGCAAGCTGTCTAACAGCCTGCTCTACTATAGATGCGTTGCATCTAGCTTGCAGCTACATATGATTTATTACTGGACTCTGGCGTTTTTATTTTAGTCACAGAAAAACACAGAATTGGGTCGGGTCAGAAAACAAAGGAAAATCTGCGCTAATCCATGCAATATATGGTAAAGATAGTTAGGTTGAGCCTAAAATGTCATTTTCGCCAGACTCCAGTTATGATACAGAAGATACAATAGTTGCGGTTAATGGCTGTGCTATGCTATTATAAAGTTGATAAGGTAACTCGTTTTCTGAAGCCGAGGCAAGCAGAATGGACCCACAACGGACGCTGTTCGAGGAATTGACGAACAAATTGGGCCACACTACGGAGGCAGCTTCATTTCCTGTCTTGCAAGACAATGAAAACCCCACGCTGAATAGCGCTATGGCAGCTTTCCGGACATACATGGTCAGCCAGCATTTTTCCGCCAACACTGTCAAGTCCTTTTTGAGCGACTTGCGCTTGTTGGCGAAGTACTTAGGCGCTAACAAACCCGTCCGAGAAGTGAAAACAGAGGATTTGAATCGCTTCTTGTACTACATTTTGCACGAGCGGTCCGTCTCTTGCAGCCCAAAGACATACGCCCGTCGTCTGACGACATTGAAAGTCTTCTTCGGCTTTTTAGCTGAAAACGAGGTAATAGACGAAGACCCGGCAGCTCCCATTCCCCACATCAAAGTACGATCGCCTTTACCAAGGATCCTGCATGATGATGAGGTGGAGCGGTTGCTTTCCACAACGCGTGATCTCCTCTGGGGGCGCACGCCGGACAGCCGGCCATACGTGCTGGTTAGTCTCTTTCTGCAAACTGGCGTCAAAAAGAGTGAAGCGATGGGTATCAAGCTATCGCATATTGATCGCAGCAACCCTACTGCGCCCATTTTGGAGATTCGCTACCAAAGCAGCCGCTATGCGGCCAAAAATCGCAACTTGAACTTTAGCCCTAGCTTATTGCCGGTTCTGGATCAGTACATTCGGCAATACAGGCCCCAGGAACATCTATTCGAGTGCACGGCTCGTAATCTGGAATATATCCTGGCTGATGCCGCCAAGGAAGCGAAAATCGAAGGTAGCGTTTCCTTTGAAATGCTCCGTTGGACCTGTGCAGTGCGCGATTATCGCTATGGTTTCCACCCGGAAGCACTGCGCAAGAAGTTGGGGCTGTCCCCTATTTCCTGGCGAGAGACTTTCGAGAAAATCCGCCAATTAGCTTCCCCCGGGCTTTGATGAAGGCGGGGAAACAGTATTTCTCGGTTCGAATGGGAATGCCTCCCAGGTGTCAACGAAGCTGTTGATGACGTCAGGGGCGTGAACATAAACTCCATGTCCCACCGCGGCGATGATGTCATTCTGTAAGCGAACTTCACCAGAAGTGCGTACAACGCGACCGTCAGCTTCGGTGACCTGGCCGGTAATATGCACCTGCTGACCCAAGGGGACTGGCTGCTTGTAGTCTACTTCCAGGTGGACTGCTAAAACCTGGTAGCCGGCCTGCCAGGTTGCCATGCCCATGACCTCATCTAAAACGGCCGCTAAAGCGCCTCCATGGGCATGGCCCGGAGGTCCTTGTTGCCCTTCATCAAAGGTAATGTCCGTGAAAACGGTGCCATTGTCGTCCACCCAGAGGGTTGCGCCCAAGCCGCGTGGATTCGCACTGCCGCAAACAAAGCACTTTCCGTGCTCAGGAAAACGTTCCGTCATTGCTGATGCAAAGACCTCCTTGTCTATTAATGTCTTACCGGTGAAATTCCGGCACCGTGTGTCAGAGAATAAACCATGGACTCTCCAGATTACGCAGATAGAAAAAGTCAAAAATTGGTGTGATCTGTGTAAGTCTGTGGTTGGCTTTATAATTCCGGCTCGGCCGAGTTGGGTTTCGATTGTATAACCGGCTGCTTCAGCTCAAGGATTGCTGTTCTTGCCACCGGTGCCTTCCCGAACCGGCCCAAAGGGAATGAAATTCCGAAAGGAAGATTGGTAGCGCTCGTTAACAGCAAGATAAGCCCCGGCCCAACCGCCGAGTGCATACAGGTTCCAGCCGTCACTAAGTAAGGCTAAATGTCGCCAACCGGCAGAATAGGGAAGGACAATTTTCGCCCAGGTGCCGCTGAGCAAGTCTAAACGCTCACCAAAAGGTACTCCTTCTTTCTGGCCGCCGATGACATAAAGAGCATTGTCCTGGAGCAGCGCAGCCGCCCCTTGTCGGGGCCATTGTAGGGGGGGCAAAGTCTCCCATTGTCCTGTTTCAGGGTGATAACAATGGACGTCAGTCCGGGCTTGCTGGCCATCCCAGCCGCCGGCTAAGTAAATGCATTGCTCATCGGCAGCAGCCGCCGCAAAAAGCGATGGGTACGGCAGGTTTCCTACCAACGACCAGGTCCCGTTGCCGATATCGTAACGATAAATACGATCCTGGATGCTATTGCCATCCCAACCGCCTAAGAGGTAAATTTTGTCCCGGTATAGGGCCAGAGCGTAGCCGGCCAGCGAATGAGGTAGGGGGGCGCCATTTTGCCATTGGTCTTGCTCTAGATTGTAAATAGCGAGGCGGTTGGTAATCTGGCCATTGGCTAATGTGCCCCCCGGCACAAAGAGTCGGTTGCTAACCACTGCTGCTTGGACATTACTAGCCGGATCAGGCTGTGCTCGACCGCGCCCCCAGATTCTGCGTTGAGGATCGTAAATGTCTACTGGGGCTACGTTGCCCTGTTCGTTTTCACCGCCGACTAGGACGAATTTACCTTGCCAGGTGCCGGCTGCCATGCGGCTCCGGGGCCGGGGCATGGGTGCCAGCGCTTGCCACCGGTCTATTGGCGACCGCTCTGGTGCCGGGCCACTGGCTTGTCCGTTGCTGCAAAACCATTGCGGCGTGGTAGCTGGACTTTGGTTCCGTTGCCATTGCCACGCCCAAAGTGCGGCCAAAAGGAACAACGGCAGGAGAAAATAAAGTCGTGTGCGCCATCCTAAAGGCGTGGGGCGGGTGCTGATGGGGGGGACGACCTTACTCGGTGCCGGCTGCTGTCCTGGTATGCTCAACCAGCCATGCCGGATAGCATAGGTCACCGCCTCGGTGCGAGAAACCACCTCGAGCTTGTCAAAGATGTTGCGGAGGTGTGTTTTAACCGTGTTAGCGCTAATGGAAAGGTGGCGAGCAATTTCCTGGTTTGTGGCACCTTCCGCCACCAGTCTTAGCACTTCTAATTCACGGCTACTGAGCGGACATTTGCTTCGATCTGCCAAGATTCCTCCGCACCTTTACTTTTCTTTTTATCGGCGTACGTGGTCAGTATTCACTTTGAGCAGAAAATGGTATCGCTTCCGACAACATTTCGTACTGGCCGGCTCAACAACAGGCATGGGTGATTATACACAGAATGTGAGCAGGGGCAACATAAGTCCGGCAGCGTGAGCTATGATTGACCCCAAAATTCAGATCACATACTAAGTAAGGAATTGTGTTATAATCTGTGCTCTGGTGAAAAGTCACTTATTTCGGTTTGACAAGGCAATTCCGATCGCAGATTGTACAGATTTTTGGCCTGGTTTTGTATCTTCTCAATATCGCGGGGAAGATCATAGCGCAGCAAGCCGCAACTAATGTAGAGCAAGCAGTCAGAAATTGGACATGGATTTTCACAACCGCAGTTTGTAGGGCAGGTTGGCGGTGGCTACAGTGCCTACACTCCTTGGCTTCGAATATCTCCTAACCGCAATCACCATGTTGGGAAGCCCAAAGAGCCGCCTACCTGCCGTCTGAAACGGCGGGTTAGGCTCTCTGCAGCAAAATCTTCGCGGTTGACTGTAGCGCGAAGTAGGTCCAGTATACAAGTCACCAATTGGAGGAATTTTCAGAGCAATATGATGAGCAAAAGAGATATTTTCGCTGTAATTTTCGACATGGATGGGCTGATGTTCGATACAGAGCGAATTGCGATTCAGGCGTGGCGGAAAGCAGGGACTGCATATGGATATGATATACCAGAATCACTTATCATGGACAGTATTGGACGGAATGCGCGGGATACTAGATTCCTGTTTGAGAAGGCACTTGGTAAAGATTTCGACTTTCAACAAGTCAGGAAGCTACGAATTCATTATGCCGAGGAACATATCAAGCAACATGGGGTTCCTCTCAAAGGAGGGTTACTTGAGGTTCTTGACGTGCTCACAACTTCTTCCGTTTTGAGGGCTGTCGCGACGTCAACAGAGAGAGCACGGGCAGAAACACTGCTCACTGCGGCGAATGTTCTTGAGAAGTTTGATGTCGTGATTTGTGGAGATGACGTTCGTAAAGGCAAACCTGCCCCTGATATTTTTCTCCTGGCGGCAAGACGGTTACAGACTTTTCCGGAGCAATGTATGGTCCTGGAGGATTCTGAAAGCGGGATACGCGCAGCGGTGGATGCTCACATGATTCCGATTCTGATCCCTGATATAAAACCTCCGTCAGAAGAAACGCTGAATTTGGTCTACAAGGTCTTTCCTGATTTATATGGAGTGGCTTTGTACTTGTCACACATATTACAAACGAGCAACTCGCAATAAGAGCATATGGGGTCGAAGACAACAGGATAAAATTACGAACTGGAGTCGACATAAGAGAAAAGGAGAAAAACATTGATGTTTACATCGGAGAATATTAGCCATCTTTTGGAGGTATTTGTACCCCAACAGAGGGAGACGCTTCTTGCTCAGGCAAAGAAGTACGATGAATTGCTTGACAAGCTTCCGGAGGCTGCAAGATTTGTCACCAGCAAGCCGAAGAGGACCAGGGGTATTCTGGCTCTCAACGGGGCGTCCGGTGCCGGGCAAAGCTACGTGATGTCTGCTGTGGAAAAGTTGTTGCGCGAGCGAGCCCTCGTTCTGCCGCGGATATACTTGCTGGCAACAAGGCCCCCGCGTCCTGAAGAAGGCTATAAGAACCCCTACATATTTGTTAGGGAGGTAGAGGAGGGGTTCCAAGATATCTACAACCCTACTGTGATTTATCGCTACTCGGATATTTATTACTCCTACCAATCACGGCCGGGGGCAGCTAATGCGATCTTGCTGGCAGATGTTCAGGCTGCAATGGTAAAGATAATGTATTTAGAGACTGTGATCCCGGCACTGCTGCATATCAAGACGACCAGGATTGCTAACATTCCACCTTGGGGTGAGAACTTGCAGATTGTATATCTTGTGGCCCCAAGTGGCTTCGAGTGGCTCTACAGATTGTTAAATCGTGAACCATCCAGACTCAAGGAGGAGAGATTCCGGGATCAAATCTTGGGAAGGGTGAATTCATCTATTGGCGATATGCAGCTCGCTGTTGAGAATGGGATTCTTTGCGTAATCAACCGTTATGGTAAAGCTGACCAAGCAGCACAGGAAATCTTGACTGCGTGGGGCTTCTGAATTCACTTGTGGTTCTCCGTGAATTATTGGGGGATGATTTAAAGACGGCACCTAACATGATGCCGACTCACCCTCCGGCGGCGACGAATAACCTGCAAAGACCACCTTTGCAGATACCTGCTTTGAAAACAAGACGCTGATGGCGCAGATGAACGCTGATTGACGCAGATTCCTATCCTAGCCACAAGCCAGAACCAAAAAGCCAAACGCAAAGGCGCGGAGAAGCAAAGTCGCAAAGTCTCTTAATTCTTATCTCTGCGTGATCGTACCGCTTCAATCCCATCCTGGTCTAGTCGCCCCAGTTTGTTGGCTATTTATTTTTTCTTTGCGTTTTAGTGACTTTTGCGGCCCGCGTTAAATTTTTGTTTTCTTATCCAGCGTACAAGAATTTTGCTGGTGGGGTGCTAAGAAAATATCTGTGTTAATCTGTAGAATCAACGCAATCAGCGTTCTTATTTTTATCGTTATACGGTGTGCAACCGCCCATCGCGACTGT
>WFQT01000213.1 GCA_015486895.1 Anaerolineae bacterium | reverse complement strand
CGGCTGCACACCACACAATGACAAAGGTAAGAACGCTAATTGCGCTGATTCTACAGATTAACGCAGATAATTTTTTAGGAATCTGCGGAAATCAGCGTTCATCTGCATCATCTGCGTTCTATTTTCGAAGCAGGAGGAGGGATGATGTCCCAGGCTGAATTGGACCAATTAGCTGTAAATACAATTCGTTTCTTGGCAGTGGATGCCATCGAAAAGGCGAAATCAGGCCATCCGGGCATGCCGTTAGGCGCGGCTCCTACGGCTTACCTTATTTGGGATCGTTTTCTGCGCCATAATCCTATCGATCCGCGCTGGCCCGATCGGGATCGGTTTATCCTTTCTGCCGGCCACGCCTCGGCGATGCTTTATGCTCTTCTACACTTAACCGGCTACCCTATTGCCTTAGCTGACCTACAATCGTTTCGTCAATGGGGCAGCAAAACCCCCGGCCATCCGGAATATGCGCCCGATTTGGGTATTGAGACTACCACTGGCCCTTTGGGGCAGGGCTTGGCTAACGGCGTGGGCATGGCCATGGCGGAAGCACATTTGGCTGCCCGTTTTAACCGCCCCGGCTATGAAATTGTGGATCATTATACTTATGTGCTGGCCAGTGACGGCGAGATGATGGAAGGGATCTCTCACGAAGCAGCTTCCTTAGCCGGCCATTTACGGTTGTACAAGCTAATTGTCTTCTACGATAGCAACGGTATTAGCATTGACGGCAGCACTTCTTTGGCTTTCTCGGATGATACCGCTGCCCGCTTCCGTGCCTATGGCTGGCAGGTTTTGGAGGTGTCTGATGCCAATGATCTTGATGCCCTTTCTCAGGCCACAGTGGCCGCTAAGGAGGAGAGAAACCGGCCGTCGTTGATCATCACTGATTCTCATATTGGCTATGGAAGCCCGAAACAGGATACCGCCGGAGTGCATGGCTCCCCGTTGGGGCCGGAAGCAGTCCGGCAGGTTAAAGAGAACTTGGGTTGGCCTCTGGAGCCGACTTTTTATGTGCCGGAGATCGTAGCACAGCACATGCGGCAGGCGGTAGAGCGGGGAGCGTCACAACAGGCATCTTGGGAGAACAAATTCACTGCCTGGAAAGAGGCTTTTCCGGCGCTGGCTGAGGCATGGAAAGCAGGTCAACGTTTGGGGTTGCCGGCAGATTTGAGTGCTACGTTGCCGCGATTTGCACCCGATGATCCTCCATTGGCAACGCGCAAAGCGTCCGGCAAGGTGATTAATGTCTTAGCAGTGTCTTTGCCTTATTTTGTAGGTGGTTCTGCTGACTTGGCGCCATCTAATAATACATATATGATTGGCAAAGGGGATTTTTCTGCTGACGATTACGCCGGGCGCAATATCCACTTTGGAGTGCGCGAGCATGCTATGGGGGCAGCTCTGAATGGCATGGTGCTGCATGGGGGGGTGCGCCCCTTTGGTGGCACTTTCTTGGTATTCAGCGATTATATGCGCCCAACGATTCGCTTGGCGGCTATGATGCAATTGCCGGTCGTCTATGTTTTTACTCATGATAGTATTGGCCTCGGCGAGGATGGTCCCACTCATCAGCCGGTGGAGCAATTGCCTTCGCTGCGGGCGATTCCCAACTTGCTGGTTTTCCGCCCCGCCGATGCTAATGAGACGGTTGCTGCCTGGGAGGTAGCATTGCAGCGGCTGGATGGTCCTACAGCACTGATTCTGAGCAGGCAAAGTTTGCCCATTTTGAGTGTCCCTGTGGAGCGGATCCGGGAAGGTGTCCGTCGTGGTGCTTATGTCGTGGTCGATACGCTATCGGAGCCGGATTTGCTGCTTATAGCCACCGGTTCTGAAGTCTCTTTGGCCTGTCAGGCTGCAGAGCGGCTGTCTGAGGAGCACATTGCTACGAGAGTCATCTCTGCCCCTTGTCTGGAACACTTTGCTGCTCAACCACAAGCGTATCGGGATCAAGTGTTACCGCCACAGGTGACGGTGCGCCTGGCCATAGAGGCGGCTATGCCGTTGGGGTGGCATCGCTGGGTCGGCGAGAGAGGAGGTGTGATTGGTTTAGAGCGTTTTGGTGCTTCTGCACCGGGCAAGGTGGTCATGGAGAAACTGGGCTTTAATGTCGAGAACGTGGTCCGCCAGGCCAAGGCACTGCTGACCAACTGAATGATGGCGCTTGTTAATACCTTATCAGTGAAATTCTTGTGCGCTGGACAAGAAAATAAAAATTTAACGCAGGGCCGAAAAGTAGCATAGAGCCTCGTGCCCATTTGTGGGACATACGCTCGCCGGCAACCCTACCGGGGCTTTATTAATATCCTATCAGTGAAATTCTTGTACGCTGGACAAGAAAATAAAAATTTAACACAGGGCCGCAAAGGTCATTAAAACGCAAAGAAAAAAACAAATAGTTTCCCTGTTAAGTTTCGCAGGCTAAATCCAGTCGCCGGAGGGCG